>JBEAYH010000186.1:0-13105 GCA_041159435.1 Bacteroidota bacterium
CATCTTTGACAGAAGCATGGAACATCTATTTATCCAAACTACTTGACAACAACCAGGTTACCAGTCACCACAACCTGAGAACAGCTGTCATCACTGTGATCAATGATACGCAGTTTGATGTATTCGTTACTTCCAAGATACAACTGCAGTTCATTGAATCAGAAAGAACCCCATTGCTGATACATATGCAGGAGTTGCTCAACAATCCTAAAATACAGTTCAAAATCACCCTGGATCCCGAGGCTACCAAAGAGCCTGTTCAGACAGAACAAACCCTCTCTCAGCGTGACCAGTACCTGAGGATGATCGAGCTCTATCCGCTGGTCAAAGAAATGAGGGATGAGTTGAACCTGGATTTGGACTATTAGGAACCAAAACTCTTTGTTCACAGGCCAAGCGCATTTAGTCAAATTGACGTAATTTCGGCCTTCCAATTTATTAATCAACAAACCTTATCTGCGATATGGCGGAAGTGATCAGAATGCCTCTCCTGAGTGACACCATGACGGAAGGAAAAATTGTGAAATGGAATAAAAAAGTAGGCGATACCGTAAAAAGTGACGATGTACTTGCCGATGTTGAAACCGACAAAGCAACAATGGAAGTTGTTGGTTACGCGGATGGCACCTTACTATATGTGGGAGTGAAAGAAGGAGAAGCGGCCAAGGTAAATAGCATCATTGCAATTGTCGGAAAACCTGGCGAGAACATTGATGGATTGATTTCAGCGGATGCCGCACCTGTCGCAACAACTGCACCGGCTGTATCTACTGCTTCTGCACCTGCATCAACAGTTACCCCTGAACAATTGGGCTTAACCGTTATCAGAATGCCTTTGCTGAGTGATACAATGACAGCAGGCAAAATTGTACAGTGGAATAAAAAAGTAGGTGATGCTGTAAAAAGTGACGACAACCTGGCTGATGTTGAAACAGATAAGGCTACCATGGAGGTAGTAGGTTATACAGATGGAACGTTGCTGTACATTGGTGTGCAGAATGGTGAATCTGCCAAAGTAAATGATGTAATTGCCATCATCGGAAAAGCCGGGACAGACATTTCTGGTTTATTGGGCTCACTGAATGCACCAGCAAGTCCTGCTCAATCAACCACTCCATCCGCCGCAGCTGTTCAGACTGCTGCATCAGCAGCACCCGCTGTTTCAAGTCATTCTAATGACAGCAGATTGAAAGCATCCCCTTTGGCAAAAGCACTTGCTAAAGAAAAAGGAATTGATCTTTCGAGCATCAATGGATCAGGAGATGGTGGAAGAATCATCAAAGCTGATATCGATAATTTCAAACCTGGCGCATCGGCGTCTGCTCCGGCGTCTGCTCCGGCATCTGCTTCAGCATTTGCTGCAAGACAGGTTGTAAGCGGACAAGAAGGCTATACAGACACACAGCTCACTTCCATGCGGAAGACCATTGCTAGAAGATTGGGAGAAAGCATGTTCACGGCTCCTCATTTTTACCTGACCATGGAAATTTGCATGGACAATGCCATCAAGGCCCGTGCAGAGATGAACGAGGTGAGTCCAACTAAAATATCTTTCCAAGATATGCTGATAAAAGCTTCAGCGCTTGCTTTGAGACAACACCCCGCTGTAAACAGCAGCTGGATGGGTGATTTTATCAGGACCTACGATCACGTTCATATTGGCTCTGCCATTGCATTGCCTGAAGGATTGATTGTACCTGTTTTGAGATTCGCAGACCAGAAATCTCTTTCACAGATTGCAACAGAGTCCAAGGAATTGTACGACAAGGCTAGAAATAAAAAAATACAACCCCAAGATTTTACGGGTAATACATTCACCATTTCAAATTTGGGGATGATGGATATCGATGAGTTTACTGCCATCATCAATCCACCTGACAGCTGCATCTTGGCTGTAGGTAAAATCAAGGAAGTGGTTGTCAAAAAGGGTGAAGGATTTGGAACAACCCAGATGATGAAAGTTACACTGAGTTGCGACCACAGAAGTGTGGATGGAGCAGTGGGTGCCGCCTTCCTTCAAACACTCAAAAAATACATGGAGCATCCAGTTATCATGCTGGTTTAATCAAAGAAGGTGAAGAAAACACTGGTCCTTGGAGCATCTCCCAAATCATATCAATACAGCCACATGGCTGTTCAAAAACTCTTGTCTGCCGGTCATCCGGTTGAGGCTATTGGACGCAGTGCATTCGAATTGAACGGTGTGCATGTTACATCAAATAAAGAAAATTTTACTGATATCGATACAGTCACCATGTACCTCAACAGCGAGCGACAAAAAGAATATGAAGATTATATCATCGCTCTACATCCAAAGAGAATAATTTTTAATCCAGGTGCAGAAAATCCCGCATTTGCCCAGAAGGCAACAGAAGCTGGCATTCAAACAATTGAAGCCTGCACATTGGTAATGTTGGCATCAGGACAATACTAGTCCGACTCATCCTTCTTTACTGCTTATCTTTGCAGCATGTCTCACAAACCTGTTAGAGTTCGCTTTGCACCGAGTCCCACTGGCGGTTTACACCTTGGTGGAGTCCGAACAGCATTGTACAATTACCTGTTTGCAAAAAAATACCATGGAACCTTTTTGTTGAGAATTGAAGATACCGATCAAACCAGGTATGTGCCTGGCGCAGAACAATACATCATTGACTGTTTAAAATGGTGTGGCATTGCTCCTGATGAAGGTCCGCACAACCCAGGAAAATTCGGACCCTACCGTCAGAGTGAGCGAAAGGATATGTACAGATTCCATGCTGAACAACTGATTAGAAATGGATATGCATATTATGCATTTGATACGCCAGAAGAATTGGAGAAAATGAGGGCAGATTTTAAATCGGAAAGCAACCCCTCCCCTCAATACAATCATGAGACGAGAATGAAAATGTCTAACTCACTCTCCCTCAGCAAAGAAGAAGTTGAAAAAAAAATATCAGAAAACCATCCTCATGTCATCCGAATAAAAATACCTGACCAGCAGGAGATCAAACTGCATGACATGATCAGAGGCGATGTTGTTTTCCATTCACAACTGTTAGACGACAAAGTGTTGCTAAAAGCTGATGGCATGCCCACCTACCATTTGGCAGTGGTAGTGGATGACCATGCCATGGAAATTACACATGCCTTCAGAGGTGAAGAATGGTTGCCGTCGGCGCCTGTACATGTATTGCTCTGGGAATATCTCGGTTGGAAAAATGAGATGCCAGCGTGGGCACACTTTCCATTGATCTTAAAGCCTGATGGACAAGGTAAGCTGAGCAAGCGAGATGGCGACAGATTGGGATTCCCGGTTTTTGCAATGGATTGGATGGATCCAACATCGGGTGAAATTGCCAAAGGATTCAAGGAAATGGGATTTCTCCCTGATGCATTTATCAACATGTTGGCATTGCTTGGATGGAACGACGGAACTGGTAAAGAATTGTTCAGCAAAGAAGAACTGATCCAACAGTTTTCAGTGGAGCGCATTCACAAGGCCGGCGCAAAATTTGATTTTGAAAAAGCAAAATGGTACAACCATGAATGGATCAAGATCAGCGATACAACGCAACTGCTACCGTTGATTCAAGATCTGCTTGCATCCAACAACATTCATCCCAATACAGACCTGCTGCGCAAGCTTATTCCACTGACGAAGGAACGTTGTCATTTGATCAATGAATTTCTGCCTCAATTGAAATATTTTTTTGGGGATCCTTCCGAACTGGATGTTGAAGCAGTGAAACCGAAGTGGGATGATAAAAAAGTTGCATTTTTTGAAAGTTTTGTGAAAGAAATGGAACTTGCCTTAACATGGAGCAGTGAGGAAATTGAAAAAATCTTTAAAGAGAATGCAGCAACACATGCATTGAAACCTGGAGATGTGCAGTTGCCCTTCAGGGTGATGCTCGTTGGTGGCAAATTTGGTCCAGCTGTTTTTGAAATCGCTCATCTGATTGGAAAAGAAGCAACTGTTCGAAGAATTAACAAGGGACTGGAACTGTTCAATAAATAAATGGCCATGGGCAATACATCAAGACCCATTCGGGTACTCATTGCAAAAGTAGGACTCGACGGACACGATCGAGGTGCAAAAGTCATTGCAACTTCACTCAGAGATGAAGGAATGGAAGTCATCTACACGGGACTGAGACAAACGCCCGAAATGGTCGTTGCTGCTGCATTGCAGGAAGATGTTGATGCCATCGGCATCAGTATTCTTTCTGGCGCGCACATGACTGTCTTTCCAAAAATCATAGAGCTGATGAAAAAAGAACAGATGAATGATGTGCTTCTCACTGGAGGCGGCATCATTCCTGAGCAGGATATGAAACAATTGGAAGAAATCGGAGTTGGTAAATTATTCCCCCCTGGAACACATTCCAAAGAAATCGCAGACTATATTAGGATCTGGACAGACCAACATCGTTCATTTTAAAAATATGCATATGTATTCAACAATTTTAACAGAGGAAAACAACGGATTGTTGAAGATCACGATCAACAGGCCGGAAAAATTAAACGCCCTCAATGAGGTTGTTCTCACTGAACTGAAAACAATCATTCAATCCATGATCAATGATTCCTCCATCAAAGGAGCCATCATAACAGGTGCAGGCGAAAAAGCATTTGTTGCAGGTGCTGATATAAGCGGATTCCTACAGGTTGATAAAAATCAGGGCGCACAACTTGCAAGAAATGGACAAGCAATTTTTTCCATGATAGAACAATCTGGCAAACCCATCATGGCTGCTGTAAACGGTTTTGCTCTGGGAGGTGGATGCGAATTGGCCATGAGCTGTCATTTTAGGTATGCTTCAGAACAAGCAAAATTTGGACAACCGGAAATCAATCTTGGCATCATCCCTGGATATGGAGGAACACAAAGACTCACCCGACTCATTGGAAAGGGACGTGCAATGGAACTGATGATGCGGGGCGACATGATAGATGCACAACAAGCATACAGCATTGGATTGGTCAACAAAGTAATTCCCCGTGAAACTTTAATCGAAGAGGCAGAAGCAACCATGCAACTGATCATTTCAAAACCCCAGCCCGCATTGAGTGCATTGATTGAAGCAACCAATGCTGCTGAAGATGATACAAAGAAGGGATATGAAACAGAGGCCCGCACATTTGGCGAAGCTTTTGCTTCCGATAACATGAGAGAAGGGGTGACAGCCTTTCTGGAGAAAAGAAAACCCAATTTCAAGTAAATTTGCAAACTCAACAATACAGCATGGAATTCAGGATCGAAAAAGATACAATGGGTGAGGTGAAAGTACCTGCCAACGCCTATTATGGTGCACAAACACAAAGAAGCATTGATAATTTTAAAATTGCACAGGACATCAATAAAATGCCAAAGGAAATTGTCCGTGCCTTTGCATACCTGAAAAAAGCTGCAGCAATCACCAACTTTGAAGCAGGTGTATTAAGTGAAGAAAAATGCAAACTGATTGGGCAAGCTTGTGATGAAATTTTAGAAGGCAAGCTGGATGAATACTTCCCATTGGTAGTGTGGCAAACCGGCAGTGGTACACAAAGCAACATGAATGTAAATGAAGTTGTTGCCTACAGGGGACATGTATTGAAAGGCGGTTCACTGGGCGATAAAGAGAAATCCCTTCATCCAAATGACGACGTAAACAAGTCACAGTCATCCAACGATACTTTCCCAACAGCCATGCACATTGCTGCATACAAAATGATCGTCGAGACTACGATACCCGGTATTGAAAAATTGCGTGATACCCTTGCTGCCAAGAGCAAATCATTCATGCATGTGGTAAAAATTGGCAGAACGCATTTTATGGATGCAACTCCTCTTACGCTTGGGCAGGAATTCAGCGGTTACGTATCACAATTGGATCATGGCATCAAAGCAATCAAGTATACATTGTCTCATCTTTCTGAATTGGCTTTGGGAGGCACTGCAGTTGGAACAGGGATCAATACGCCAGATAATTATGCGGTCAATGTTGCCAAGCATATTGCAACACTGACAAAACTGCCTTTTGTTTCTGCTGAAAATAAATTTGAAGCACTGGCTGCTCACGATGCAATCGTTGAAGCACATGGTGCGCTGAAAACCATTGCAGTCAGCTTGATGAAAATTGCAAACGATATAAGAATGCTGTCATCCGGTCCTCGCAGCGGCATCGGCGAAATTTTTATCCCTGACAACGAACCAGGTTCTTCCATTATGCCCGGAAAGGTCAATCCCACACAATGTGAAGCACTGACAATGATTGCAGCACAGGTTTTGGGAAATGATGTTGCCATCAATGTTGGAGGAGCCAATGGTCACTTTGAGTTGAATGTATTCAAACCTATGATGATCTACAACTTTCTGCACAGCGCCCGATTGATTGGTGATGGATGTATAAGCTTCAACGATAAATGTGCAACCGGTATAGAGCCATTGTATGACAATATTGATAAACATTTGAACAACTCTCTGATGCTTGTTACAGCCCTGAATACCAAAATAGGATATTACAAAGCGGCTGAAATTGCACAAAAAGCTCACAAAGAAGGAACCACATTGAAAGAGATGGCTATCAAGCTGGGATACCTGACAGAGACTGAATTTGATGCATGGGTCGTTCCAGCTGATATGGTGGGGAAAATTTAATTTTTACATCCAATCAACGCTGACTTGCAATCAACAAATTGAGGTCTGTATATTTCAATTTGAATCGTTGTGACAAATGGAAGTTTGTAAGTGAGCCCTTAAACAGATATACGCCGTTTCGAATATTCAGATTGTGCCATACCAGTTTTTCAAGTCCACCTTCATCTCCAATCCTTAACAGCAAGGGCATGAGCACATTGCTGATCGCCTGAGATGCAGTACGTGCAAATCCAGATGGAATATTGGGAACCCCATAATGTATCACATCATACTTTTTGATAACGGGCTTTTCATGTGAGGTGACTTCTGATGTTTCAAAGCATCCTCCCCGGTCAATGCTTACATCAACAATTACGCTACCTGGACGCATCATGGAAACCATTTCTTCTGTCACAACAACAGGTGTCCTTCCACCACTTGAAGTAAGTGCACCAACTGCTACATCACATGTCTTTAACTGCTTTGCCAAAATCTTTGGTTCCAATACGGATGTCCACAATCTTACACCAATGTTGTTTTGCAGACGTTTTAGTTTATAAATATTGTTGTCAAATATTTTTACACTTGCCCCCATCGCCAAGGCTGTCCTGGCAGCATACTCACCCACAATACCCGCGCCAATGATGATGACCTTGGTTGGTGGAATTCCTGAAATACCTCCCAACAACACACCTTTTCCCTGGTTGGAGCTACTGAGATATTGTCCAGCTATCAACATGACAGCACTTCCTGCAATCTCACTCATACTTCTCACAATGGGATTGTGACCAGACTCATCTTTTAAATTCTCAAATGAAAGTGCAGTTATTTTTTTTTCCATCATTTTCTCCAAAATATGGGTCTTCATAACCGGAAGATGAATAGGAGAGATGATGGTTTGCCCGAGTGACAAAAGGGGCAACTCTTCATCAGATACTGGTGCTGATTTTACAATCAGATCACTTTGAAAAATTTGTTTTTTATTTGGAACAATTTTAGCACCTGCGTCTGCGTAATCTTTGTCGGAAAAATGGGCACCCTCCCCTGCACTTTGTTCAACTGAAACCTGGTGGCCATTGTTTACCAATACCCCAACCGCATCAGGAGTCAGTGCAATCCTGTTTTCCTGGAATTCATTTTCCTTTGGCATTGCAATGGAAAGTGATGCCGAGGAAGGCTTGATGTCCAATGTTTCCTCAAGGGTTTCATAGCTGATGCCAGCACTTACAAAAGGTTTTTTTGCCATTGCGTAAAAATACTATTGAAGATACTCAATTTTATGCTGATTCTACTTCAACTTGACGCTCGTCCTCACCCATCACGGATAACTTCACCCTCAATGCATCTGCTGGTATAATTCCCCTTGCTTGCTGAGGCCATTCTATCAGGCAACATGCTCCACTGTATAGATATTCTTCCAAACCAGCACGAACGGCTTCTTGCTCATTGGATATTCTGTAGAAATCAATATGTATAATATCGGTGTATCGGCTGCCTGCAGATGTTTTATAAAGATTCATCAAAGAAAAAGTGGGACTGCTCACCGTATCAACCACGTTCAACAGGCTGCAAATTGTTCTGATCAACGTCGTTTTCCCAGCACCGAGATCTCCCTCAAATGTGACAACTCCGGAAGCTGGCAAGGATTCGATGATCAAATGAGCAATCTCATCAATCTGATCCAGCCTGAAATTTCTTTTAAGCAATTGCATAGACTGCGAAGGTAATTTAATATGTAATTTTGAAGCATGGAAAAAGTCAGCTGGAAAGTTGATGGAATGACATGTGCCAATTGTGCGCTGACCATCAACAAATTTTTGGACAAACAGGGCATGCAGCATATCCGTGTAAATCCAATTGACGGAGATGTCTCATTTGAGTTGATTGAAGGAGCTGACAAAAATAAATTGAAAAAAGGCATACATGATCTGGGATATCATGTAGCGGATGACACCTCTTCAGATAAAAAAACAAAGTCACCATTTTTGTCTACCAATGTTCATCGCCTGTTGTTCTGCCTCCCGTTTACACTTGTACTGATGCTGCACATGCTGGAGTCTTTCATCCACATTCACTGGTTGATGAATCCCTGGATACAACTCACGCTTTGTTTACCCGTATTCTTGGTCGGCATGAATTTCTTTGGCAGAAGCGCCATCAAAAGCATTCTCAATAAAATGCCCAATATGAATGTATTGGTGGCACTCGGTGCACTTGCTGCATTTAGTTACAGTTTGATCGGTACACTCATGGGGCAAGGAGAACAATATTTATTTTACGAAACTGCAGCGACCATTATCACACTTGTATTTTTTGGAAATTACCTGGAAGATGCATCCATGCAATCCACTCAACGCGCACTCAAATCATTGATGAAATCTCAGAAAGTCATGGCCAACATGATTGCATTTGACGAAAATCATCAGGAAGTAATATTTCCCATTGAAAATACACAACTGAAAGTAGGCGACTTGATACTTGTCAGAAGCGGTGAACAGGTACCGATTGATGCCAAAATACTCTGGGGCGATGCACATGTGAATGAATCCCTGTTGACCGGCGAGTCCATTCCTGTTCACAAAATAGCAAAAGACAATATCATTGGCGGCAGCATTCTAGAATCTGGTTCTGTGAAAGCGCAAGTGACTGCGACCGGTAATGACACCATTTTATCCGGTATTTTAAAATTGGTAAAAGAAGCACAAGGTGAGAAGCCACCTATACAACACCTGGCAGATAAAATCAGCGGTATTTTTGTACCCATCGTAGTTGGTATTGCTGTTGTTACTTTTATTGGAAATTATATATACCTCGAATCTTTTACCGAGTCACTTTTGCGCAGCATCGCCGTTTTGGTGATTGCGTGTCCCTGCGCCATGGGACTTGCAACACCTGCTGCGATTGCAGTTGGACTGGGCAGAGCGGCCAGGAATGGAATACTTTTCAGAAATGCAACCAGTTTAGAAAATTTTCGAAATATCAGACAAATTGTATTTGATAAAACAGGTACCCTTACCACTGGATCCTTCAAGGTTTCTAATTTCAAGGAAATCCATTCAGATGAATATGATTTCAAGACCATTGTTTATTCTCTCGAAAAATACTCCACCCATCCCATTGCTGTATCGGTTACAACTGCCTTTAAAGAAAAACAAGAAATCAAATGGAAATCAATCGAGGAAGTAAAAGGAATTGGAATGAAAGGTGTTGACAAAGATGGAAATGAATATTGGGCGGGCTCATACAAAATTGCTGCTTCCCTGACAAATGAATCCAACCACAACGTATACATTCTAAAAAACAACAAACTCATTGGATGGCTGGATGTAGAAGATGAAATCAGGCCTGAATCAAAAGAGATCATTGCACATTTAAAAAAATTGGGATTGAAAACAATTTTATTAAGTGGAGACAGAAAAGAAAAGTGTAAATACATTCAAGATCAATTGGGACTGGATGAATTCATTGCTGAACAGAGTCCGGAAGAAAAATTGAATAAAATAGCTGAGCTTACAAAAGAATCACCTACTGCAATGGTTGGGGATGGAATCAATGATGCACCTGCACTAGCAAAAGCAACAATTGGTATTTCTCTGAGCGAAGCATCCCAGTTGGCCATTCAAAGTGCTCAGGTTGTATTGATGAATGCTGGATTGAAAAAACTCCCTACAGCTTTGGGAATTGGTAAACATACCTATATCACCATCAAACAAAATTTATTCTGGGCATTTTTCTACAATATCATTGCTCTGCCGGTTGCAGCTTTTGGGCTCCTTACTCCCACTCTTGGTGCCCTTGTCATGGGATTGAGCGATGTGGTATTGGCCATCAATTCAGTTAGATTGTTTGTAAAAAAAGTAGTTTGATCTAGTAAGAAATGAATACCCCAAAAGAAATCCTGCATCAATATTGGGGATACGAATCCTTCAGATCCATACAAGAAGAAATCATTCAATCGGTTCTCGATGGCAAGGATACATTGGCCATTCTACCTACCGGTGGAGGAAAATCAATTTGCTTCCAGGTTCCAGCGTTGATAAAAGAAGGCACCTGTCTGGTGGTATCTCCTTTGATTGCATTGATGATTGATCAAGTAGAGAGATTGAATAAACTGAATATTTCAGCAAAAGCTATACACACAGGATTGCATGCAGATGAAATTGAAGATATACTGGACGCATGTGAAGATGGATCATTAAAGTTTCTATATGTCTCTCCTGAAAGATTAAACAGCGTTAGGTTTACAGAAAGATTGGCAGATCTTCCCATTTCAATGCTCGCAGTTGATGAAGCACATTGTATTTCCCAATGGGGGTATGACTTTAGGCCTTCATATTTACAAATTGCATCGATCAAGCCCTTTTTGAAGGATGTCCCTACCATCGCATTGACGGCATCTGCAACGCCAAATGTAAAAGATGATATAGCAGAAAAATTATTGCTCAGCGACCCTTCCTATTTTTTCGGATCATTCGTCCGAGAAAATCTCTCATATCAGGCAGTCGCCCGTGATGACAAGATCAATTTTATCATCCAATTGTTGAAAAAAAATCCAGGCACCAGCATCATCTACTGTAAAACCAGAAGAAAAGCAAAAGAAGTATCAGATCTACTGAATCAATTTCAACTCAACTCGGATTTTTACCATGCTGGTCTCAGCCAGGAACTAAGAAATGACAAACAATTGGCTTGGATAAATGGCCAAATAGATTGCATGGTATGTACCAATGCCTTTGGGATGGGCATAGACAAGTCTGATGTTCGCCTGGTGGTTCATGTTGATGTTCCTGATTGCCTGGAAAACTATTATCAGGAGGCAGGAAGAGCTGGAAGAGACGGCAAATATGCAGCAGCTTATTTGTTGTACAGAGAGCGTGACTTATCAGAACTCAAATCATTGCCAGAGGTAAAATTTCCAGGTATTGAAACCATAAGAAAAATATACAAAGCACTGTGCAATCATTTTCAAATTCCAGCGGGAATGGGTGCTGGCCATTCATTTGATTTTGATATACAATCATTCGCCTCTGCATTCAAATTGAATCTTTTTGAAATATTGTACTCGCTGGAAATTCTTAAACAGGAGGAAATAATCAGCTACCAGGAACAAGTTTTTACTCCTTCCACTGCATTGTTTATTTGTGATCGCAGGGGACTTGAATCCTTTGAGAGAGCATTTCCAAACATGGAGCCACTTGTAAAAATACTTTTGAGAACTTATGGCGGAATTTTTGACACTTCAACCAAAATCAATGAAAATCAGATTGCATGGCTTTTGAAGTGGGATATATCCAATGTTAAAAAATCACTTCAACAACTTCATCAGAGTGGAATGATCCAATACAAAGCTGCCAAAGAGAGTGCCCAAATTTATTTGCTGGAAGACAGGATCGTTGCAGAAGAATTGAACATTGATTTTGCCAGGTACCGTTCAAGAAAATCAGCTTATGCTGCCCGTGTTCAACAAATGATTGCATATGTCAACAATATGAATTGCAGATCTGCATTCATTGCTGCTTATTTCGGCGATGCCTTACAAAAAGCATGTGGAATTTGTGACAGGTGTATTTCACAAAAAAATGCAGGTAGTCAAAACATAAGCTCAGCAGACTTATTAAAAAAAATTAAAATCAAGCTTTCTGAACAACCATTGAGCTTGGAAGAGCTTACAGAACTTTTAGAGGTAGATAGAGATGCTGTTAAAAAAGTGTTGAAATTTTTTGAGGCTGAGGGAGTGGTTGGGATGCGTATAAACGGCCAATATGAGTTGAAATAAAAAAGGGCCAGGATAGATATCCAGCCCGTTTTAAAATCCAATATCCTATGAAAAACCGTAGTGAAGATATATATTAAATCATATTTGTGATGTAAAAAGTCTAGTTTTTTTAAAAACCTGACCAAAATTTTTAGATTTCAATTTTCTGGACAACCTGAAATATGTTCCAAAAAATACATTTGGTTGATTTTTTATAAATATTTGTTGCTTTTGTGACAAAAGTCACATTTCCTCCTCTCTTTCGAGCATCAAAATTGCACTTTGTTGAACAATGTAATATTTATTGCCTTCGTACACAATTTCAGTCGCAGCACTGACTAAAAATATGGCAAGGTCCCCCTCTTTTGCCTGAAGGGGCACATATTTCACTTTTTCTTCATCCGTTTTCCAAGGTTCCTCCTCCACAGGCATGGGTATGACAAATCCCGGTCCTGTTTTGATAACTACGCCCTGCTGCACCTTTTCCTTTTCCTGCACACCAGGGGGTAGATAGAGTCCGCTTTCGGTTTTTTCATTGGGTTTGGAAGGCCTTACCAAAACCCTGTCACCTATAACAATCAATTTTTTAAATGTATTCTCCGGAGTCAGTCTCATATTGTAAAATTTGTTAGAAGATAGCAAATTCCAAAAATCATGCCTGTTTAACAAAATTTTATTCGCTCAGCCCCTTACTTATCATCAACTTAAATTTATTTTGTTGAAAACAAGCAATTATGTCAGCT
>JBEAYH010000024.1:0-5326 GCA_041159435.1 Bacteroidota bacterium
ACAATGTGCATGTTTGATTGAGTTGGTGATCAGCTCCGAAATAATTCTATAAATTTTGATTCCAACTTGTGGTTCAATTTTGATGGGTGTTGGGTTGTAATGAATTTCTATTTCTGTTGCATTTTCAATCATCCTGACCCGATTGAAAAGGATATCTGAGAAATCCTGTTTTTCAAATTCAGGTGGTACCAGGTCGTCTACTATCGAATGCAGTTCGTCTGAACATTTATCAATGATTTCAATGAACTGATCCATTTCATTGTTAAGGGAGGGATCGTTTTTCTTCACTTTCAAGGTTTGCATTTTGATTTTCATTGCTGAGAGGAGTCCCCCTACCTGATCGTGGATATTTTTCCCAATCGTTGTTCTCTCATACTCTTGTGCCTCAATGATTTTTTCTGATATCTCAACATCCCTCTTATGTGTCTCTTCCAGCTGCATTTCAAATTTTCTCTTTTTGTTGTTTCTGTACTGCTGGATATTGGCCGAAGAGAACATGGCTATGATGAAAAACTGAGAAAATATAGATAGGTATTGATCTATGTCGACCAATGCAACTATTTCAATTCCAAAAAGTTTCAACGTTTCTTTTGCGAGAAAAATAAAATAGATGGTGAATCCTATGTTGTGAAAAATAAATTCTTTTCTGTTGTAAAATCTAAAGAGGTAGAGGAGGAAAGCCCCAATACCCGCTGCCAACAAGGGAGTCCCAATAATTTGAAAAATATATTTCAGACTTGCATTTTCATAGAGTTGTGGTGTAATCAAAACAATTGACACCCTTACAATCAGGAAGATGATGAAAGTTTTGAAAAGAATCAACGCACGGGGTCCAATCAAATTTCTGTAGAACGTGATGAAATAATAAATAAAAATTCCAATCGAGAGACTTGAAAGCGATGACCTCGATATGTGCTGCAGTTTTAAGTTGTTTGGCCAGAGGGTCTGAAACCATATTCCATTGTTATTGTATAGCCAGAAAGTAGAAACCAAGATGAAAGCTGCAAAAACAAAGTTGTGCTTTTCTTTTTTCATGAAACCAAGCAGTGTAAATCCAACAGTGAAAATCATGGAAAACGCAAATACTCCCCCATACAAGAGCAGTTCCCAGCTTTTAATGACATCGAGTTCTTTGTGGCTGTATAATTTTAAATTGTACTGCAGACTCTCACCGGATTTATCCAAGGTCAGTATGAGTGAATCTGTATTCTTAGGACTCTTCTGAATGTGCAAAATGAAATCCCAGAAGTGCAGTGCTCGGGAGTTAAAAGGGAAATGATCGCCTGTTTTATACAATGTATCCTTGCTGATGTAGTCTGTCAGGTAGATAAAATTGATATTGGCATTGTTGATTTTCAAAAAGTGTTTTTCCTGATCAGAGATGGCTTTATCAATGATCAAACCTATTCTCACTGGTGATTTTGTAAATCCATGATTGACGTAATATCCCTCTTCTGCAATTTTTTTCAGGCTGATCCAAGGAATGGAATCCTCTGCTGCAGCACTTGCAGCAAAAAAAATAGCCATGTATGTATAAAGTAAAAACTTGCGCACAATCAAATATACAACCTTCAGCCTCTTTCTTTTAAGATGTTACCAGTCTACTAAATAAGCATAGTAACGGAATCCTTTATCTTTGTATTTCAACTGAACACATGAAATATTTTTTGAATATAATTCTCTCTGTGATGATCGCACAATGGTTGATGGCACAACCAACTGAAAAAACATACAAGGGGGAAATCAAATCGTGGGATGAAAAAAGGATCGAGTCACTCAGAGGTGCAAATGGATGGGTGAATCTGGCTGGACTCTACTGGCTTAAGTCCGGAGAAAACAACTTTGGTGCATCAGCTGACAACCAGCTTGTGTTCAATGACCCAAGGTTTCCGGCACAACTTGGAACATTCATGCTGAATGACAAAGAAGTTATTTGGAAAACTGCCAAGGGAAATGAAGTATACAATAAGCAGCAACTGGTTGATCAGATTTCGATTTTTGATATCAATAAAAACCAGGGGATTCAATTGGCGTATCAGACTTTTCGGTGGACCATCATCAAGCGGGAGGATATCATCGGAGTGCGGTTCCGAGATTTGGATCACCCCAACCTCAAAACATTTCATCACATCGAACGCTACAAGCCGTCACTGAAATGGAAAATCAGCGCGAAGCTTGAGCAAAGTCTATATGCAAGTGTGAGCATTACCAATGTACTTGGACAAACCTATCAAATGCCTTCACCGGGAAAAATTGTTTTTGAAATCGATGGCAAGAAATACAAACTGGATGCAGTTGATGAGGGAGGTGATGAACTGTTTATTTTGTTTGCAGATGATACCAATGCAGAATACACGTATGAATCAGGCAGGTTTTTATACATACCCAAACCAGATGCAAACGGGAATACAGTCATTGATTTCAACAAATCCATCAATCCACCCTGTGCGTTTTCAACCTTTGCAACCTGTCCACTTCCACCCAAACAAAACGTATTGCCCATCGCAGTAACAGCAGGTGAGAAAAGAGTACACCTCAAATAAGTTCTGCAGTAATTTGGTTATATTGATAACAAATTGCTGCTCATGAATTTTCTTGGTCCCATCGATTGGCTCTTCGTCATTGCATACCTCATTGTGATTGCAGTTGTTTCCATTTGGAGCATCCGCAAAAGCAAGGAAACGACTTCTGACTATTTTCTTGCCAACAGAAATCTCGGATGGTTTGTAATTGGAGCGTCGATACTTGCATCAAATGTAGGTTCAGAGCATATCGTGGGACTCGCAGGATCTGCTGCACAAACCGGCACTGTATTGGGTCACTATGAATTGCATTCATACATTGTTTTGATATTGGGTTGGGTATTTGTTCCCTTCTATATCAGAAGTGCTGTGTATACCATGCCAGAGTTTTTAGAGAAAAGATTCAATCCGCAATCAAGAAGATTACTGACCATCATACAACTCATCAGTTATGTGATCGCAAAAGCATCTGTTACCATTTTTGCAGGCGCACTGGTTTTTAATCAGTTTATGGGGGTTGATTTCTGGACAGGCGCCATTATTCTTGTAGTTGTTACTGGTGTGTATACTGTGTTGGGTGGATTGCATGCAGTGATGTATACCGAAGCCATTCAGGCAATCGTATTGCTCTTGGGATCTTTGGTATTGATGATTTTTGGATTGAATGAAGTGGGTGGATGGGACAGTCTCATGCAAGCCATCCCGAAAGAAAAATTGAATATGTTTCTCCCCTTGAGTGATCCCGAGTTTCCTTGGTTGGGAATTTTGTTTGCTTCGCCGATCGTAGGCGTATGGTACTGGTGTACGGATCAGCACATTGTGCAAAGATGTTTGGCAGCCAAGAATGAAAAAGAAGCAAGACGTGGAACCATCTTCGCCGCATTTTTAAAACTGATGCCTTTCTTTATTTTTTTGATTCCGGGATTGATTGCATATGCCCTGCATGCACAGGGAAAGATTCAGCTCGATGATACCAACGCTGCTTTTCCCGTGATGGTGAAATCCATCATGCCCATTGGATTGCGCGGGGTGTTGGCAGGCGGATTGCTCGCAGCACTGATGAGTTCACTCGCTTCTGTATACAATGCATGCTCTACTTTGTATACCATCGATATTTATAAAAAATCACATCCGAATGCAACAGAAAAAGAACTGGTGAAGGTGGGAAGAATTGCAACGGGTATCATTGTATTGTTGGGCATGGCATGGATTCCATTGATGGGAAGGGTCAGCGACGGGTTGTATAATTATTTACAGAGTGTACAATCATATATGGCGCCGCCCATTTCAGCAGTATTTATATTGGGTGTTTTCTTCAAGCGTTTGAATGCACAAGGTGCATACAGTTCGATGGTGATTGGATTTGTAGTTGGCATGTCCAAGCTTGCGCTCCAACTGATGCAGGATCAGTTGACTCCAGGCAGTATGGTTCATCAGTTTGCCACCATGAACTTTTTATACTTCTGTATTTATCTGTTCATCTTCAGCATTGTAATCTTTGTTGCAGTCAGTTTGATGACGCCGGCACCAACTGAAGAAAAGGTAAAGGGACTTACATTTTCCACAACCGTTGCAGAGGACAAGGCAAGCAGCAGAACAAGTTGGAATGCAACGGATGTAATACTTTCATTGATCGTGATTGCCATCATTGTTGGCATCATGATCTATTTCTCTCCTTTAGGCATTGCTGCGTAATTAATTTTTTGGAACAGGCGGTGGACCATCAGGTAACATCGCCTTCCAACTTTCGTTTCCTTTTCTTTTTTCAAATTCTGCACGGATTTCTTTGCGCAGTGTTTCATTTTCGAAAAGATCTACCATTGTTGTACCCAGCGATTTTGCTGCAAAGAGCATTCCTTTGTGACCAATGCTCATGCCGCCGCATGCTACTACTACCCACGAATGCCAGGGTGATTTGTATGGCGCAGTTGCAGCATTGAGTGTGATCTCCGGAACGATGTAGCTGATGTCGCCTACATCTGTAGAGCCTCCACTTGGATCGGCTTTTGTTTCTTCCAATGGTTTGATGCTACCATCTATGCCCAAAGCCTCTGCTCCATATGCTTTCATGATTTGATCTGCAAATGCTTTTTCCTCTGCAGTGTAGATGATAGGTCCCACGATTTGCATGTTCTTGTGCAAGCTTTTTGCTCCGGTTTCATTGACCAACAATTCATACAATCCGTTTTCCATTTCAAAAGACACTTCTGTTCTTGTCATCTGTGCTGCACCCCTTGCTACTTCTTTCATCCTTTCTTCTACTTCTGCCACACCACTTCTTTTTGAATCTCTGATCCATATCCACACACTTGCTTCATCAGGAATCACGTTTGGAACATTGCCTGCCTGCTTGTATACATAATGAATTCTTACACTGGGCTTCACATGCTCACGCATGAAGTTCATTCCAATATTGAAAAGTTCTGCTGCATCCAATGCACTTTTCCCGTTCCATGGATCTGCAGCAGCATGCGCACTCTTGCCTTTGAATTTTACGGTATAACTTACCACTGCCTGGGTGCTTTGCATATTCGCCTTGTTCTCGTAATCGGGATGCCAATCGAGACAAACATCCAGGTCATTGAATACACCTGCGCGTGCCATGTATACTTTACCTGCAAGATCTTCTTCGGCCGGCGTTCCATAAAAACGAACCGTGCCTTTTAATTTTCCTGATGCAATCAGTTCTTTGATGGCCACGGCAGCACCTAAGCTTGCTGCTCCAAACATATTGTGTCCGCATCCGTGTCCAGCTGCTCCTGCATTCAACGCCTCTTTGCTTGGCATAGCTTTTTGTGAGAGTC
>JBEAYH010000047.1:0-4214 GCA_041159435.1 Bacteroidota bacterium
ACGGTTGCAGCAGCAGCTACACATGGACTCACCATTGCGGAAGGGAAAGGTGGATGGATTGCTCCTGTTTATGAGATCAGCTCGGGCATGGGACAGGCATTCATTGTTGCAGCTTTTTCATGGATCGCTAATTTTTTCTCTACCATCATCGTCAGCCTTCTTACAAAACCTAAGCCAGATGAAGAGTTGAGGGGACTTGTTTACTCACTCACTGAAAAAGTATATGCGCATGAATCAAAATGGTATCTGAGAGCTGGTCCATTGGCATTGATATTATTGATCATTACAATCGTCCTGAATATTGTTTTCTTTTAATTGATAAAACATGTTTGAAAAATTAAATCAGTTGAGTTTTGTGATCGGTGTTTTTTTTATCATCGTCGCATTGATTCTCATTGCGGGCTATCTGCTCTCATCAACGCTGCATTTTGATATTAATTTATATACAGGTATCGGAATGATGATATTTGGAATTGTGATGGTGAATATCAAGGAAAAACAAGATTAAATCACACAACATGGCTCAACAACCTTGGCGTACTGGAAAAATTATCAGGATAGAGAATGAAACCTCTTCTACCAAGAAATTTTGGATTCAAATTCCTGAGCTGGAACATTTTGATTTCATTCCAGGGCAGTTTGTGACATTGGATTTGCCCATTCATGAACAATCCAACAAAAGATGGCGTAGTTATTCAATTGCCTCTGCGCCCAATGGCACCAATGTATTTGAGCTCATCATTGTACTCATGGAAGGCGGATTGGGTACCAACTATCTCTTCAACGAAGCAAAAGTGGGAACTGAGTTTCCCGTGAGAGGTCCGCAAGGACATTTCACACTTGAAGATCCCATCACTACAGATTTATTCATGGTTTGCACTGGTACTGGTATCGCCCCTTTTAGATCGATGATCCATCATATTCACCAGAACAACATACCACACAAGGAAATTTATCTGATATATGGAACAAGAAAGTGCACAGATGGATTGTATTTGAAGGAAATGTTTGACTTACAAACAAAGCTTTCGAGTTTTCATTATTTCCCAACTTTCTCACGTGAACAGGAACTGCCTGATGGGTATCATAAAGGATACGTGCATGGTGTGTATGAACAGTTGCTTCAGGAAAAAAAGAATATGCCTCAATTTTATTTATGTGGCTGGAAGGACATGATCACTGACGCAAGACAAAGAATGCAAGCAATGGGCATCGATAAAAAGGCTATTCATTTCGAATTATACGGTTAAAATTCATTTTCATGAAACAGATGATTATTTTTATTTTTCTCCTGTCATTTATCACATCTAACGCCCAGCAAAAAATAAATGACAATTGGACCGACTGGGCCAACTTCAAAAAGTATGCAGAGCAAAATAAATCTGTTCCTGTCAAGGCCAAAGGTGAGCGCAGGGTTGTTTTTCTTGGTAATTCAATTTTTGAAGGTTGGCTTCGATTGAGACCAGAATTTTTTGCAGGTAAGCCCTATTATGACAGAGGTATCAGCGGACAAACAACTCCTCAAATGTTGTTGAGATTTTATGATGACGTCCTGGCTTTGAATCCGGATGTATTGGTCTTGAAATGTGGGATCAATGATATTGCTCAAAATACCGGGCCATATGATCCCCAGAAAACCATCAACAACATCAAGGCCATTGCGCAACTCGCCCGTGCAAATAAAATCAAGGTGATATTGTGTTCTGTGCTTCCCGCAAATGATTTCAAATGGCGACCAGGTTTGGAACCAGCCGACAAGGTAATTGCATTGAATGTTGCCATCAAGCAATTTGCTGACGAACAGTCTTTTTACTATTTGGATCTGTATTCATCTGTAGTTGATGAAAACAAAGGGATGAAGAAAGAATACGCAAACGATGGTGTGCATCCAACTGTTGAGGGATATAAAGTATTGGAGCCTCTGGTAGAAGCTGCTATCCAAAAGGTAAAAAAATAAGTACATGAAAATTTATGGCGTTGCAATTTTAGCAGCTTGCTATTTTGCAGGATTGATCATTGGAGAATTGCTGGGCAGTCTATTTGGTGTGAAAGGGAACTTGGGAGGCGTTGGTTTTGCAATGCTTTTCTTTATTCTACTTACAGACTGGATGAACAAAAAAAATCTCATGACTGAAGACTATGCAGCTGGGATTTCATTTTGGACTTCTTTGTACATACCAATTGTCATTGCAATGGCATCCATACAAAATGTGAATGCTGCCATCAACAGCGGCGCTGTCGCCATCGTATCTGGACTAGTTGCAACGTTGTTGTCATTCGTATTGATCAGATTTTTAATATCAATGCTTAAAGAAGAAGGAGAGTGAACATGGATGCAGTTTTCCAAATGTTTCTGAAGAACGGCTTTGTATTGTCATTTTTGATGGTGGGCATTATCATGCTCATTACACAATTCATTTCTCAAAAAATATTGAGAAATAAAATTCCAGGTGTTGCGTTGGCGATTGCATTGGGACTAATACTGGCCTCATTTGGTGGCAAGACTGGTATTGCAGATATTCCCATTTTTTCTGGAATGGCTTTGCTGGGAGGTAGTATGCTGCGTGATTTTGCAATTGTATCAACTGCATATGGTGCGAGCATGTCAGAAATTAAAAAAGCTGGTTGGGTTGGATTCGTTTCATTGTTTGTAGGTGTATTTTTCAATTTTATTGTAGGCGTAATTTTTGCAATCATCTTTGGCTATTCAGATCCAGGTGACATTGCCACACTGGCATCCGGAACATGCACGTTCATTGTAGGTCCAATTACCGGAAACGCAGTAGGGGCCAGTTCAGAAATTATTACTTTGAGCATTGCTGCAGGAGTAATGAAAGTTCTGATTGTTTCTGTGGTAACACCGCTTATCAGAAGTATGGTAGGCATTGAATCCAAGACTTCTGCAATGGTTTTTGGAGGTGTAATGGGAACTGTCAGTGGAGTTTCAGCTGCACTTGCTTCCATCAATCCCAAGTTGGTGCCATATGGAGCGCTCACTGCAACATTTTACACCGGGATAGCTGCGATTCTCTGTCCTTCAGTATTTTATCCCCTGTTGAAATGGATCTTGGTCTAGCTTTTTTGGCGTAGAGGGAAGATTTATTTTCGATTTCGGCTGCCCCAGGGACGGTTCATCATTCTTGCAATCGATGTATCAAATTTGATCTGAGCGCCGCTATCCAGCTTATTGCGTAGAACAATAAAATGATCAAATGTTTTGGAATCGGCGGTTGTATTTTTCTGATTGATCAGTAAAATTAAATCAGATGCAGAACTGTCTTTGCTCAATCTGCCCATGTTTCTATATAAACTATCCTTCAATCCTCTGATCTCACCCCATATGGGTCTCATCTCTTTGAAATATTGATCCTTTAAAACTTTAAAGGTATCAATTTGTGTGGCCGACAATCCTATCTCTTTGTAAAAGGCCATCGCAAAATCATCTTTGCTCTTTCTTTGTTCTTGCTTCTTCTCTGATGAAAAGAGAAAAAATGCAAGAACTACATTGCTTACCAGCAAAATGGTAACCAAGAAAATCATCCACTTATATTTTGTCTGACTCATTATGGTATTTCGTTGGGTTCGTATGGATTGATGTGTTGTGGATTGTATTCAGCAGCAAGTGGTTGGCTGTTGTCAACTACTGGAGAGTTTTTTTCCAGTCTGTCAACAATAAAATATGTATTCAGGCCAATGAAAAAACAGCCTACTGCCAAAACCAAAGCAGGACGTGTAATCAGTCTGTACAAGACCTGGTCAAAAGTCTTCTCCTCTTTTCTCATTCTGCCCATGATGCGGGTGAACAAAAAGGGCTGAGGTTCAGCTCTTTGTATTCCATCCAGGCTGTTGATGATTTCCTCTATGTCAAATCTTTTTTCCATTGTGTATCCTCCTAATAGATGACTTTTTATGCAGCTTATTGCGCTGTTATGTTAAGTTATTGAAGTTTTTTAATATTTCTTTGAGATTTGTCTTTGCCCGGTGCAGCAGTGATTCCACAGCTGATAGGCTTGTTTTCATGATTTCAGCAACCTCCTGATAACTCAATCCCTCCACCTTGTTTAAAATGAATGCAACTTTTTGATTTTCAGGAAGTTGCTCAATTGCTTTGAACAGGATGGCTGCCTTCTCTTTTTTATCCAATGTTATACCGGGGTGGTGAAAATCTGGCAACTCTATGGTGGGCTCGTTGTCATCTCCAAAAATGGGACTCA
>JBEAYH010000099.1:0-31592 GCA_041159435.1 Bacteroidota bacterium
CACCTTTGCTTGCTGCAACAATTTCATTGGCGAGCTTGTCAGCCATGCTGCGTCCGTTGCGTTCTCTTGCAAAACGCACCAACCACTTGATGCTGAGAGAAATTTTCCTGTCGGGACGAACCTCAGATGGAATCTGAAAGGTTGCACCGCCAATACGACGGCTTCTTACCTCAACAGCCGGCGTCACATTGGACAAAGCTTTTTTCCAAATTTCGTATCCATCCTCACCAGTCATCTTTGAAACTTTTTCCAATGAATCGTAAAAGATGGTCAAAGATGCTCCTTTCTTTCCCTGCCACATGACGTTGTTTACAAACCGTGTTACCAAAGTATCATTGAACTTTGGATCTGGGGCAAGCGGTAATTTTTTTGCTCTGGTCTTCCTCATCTATATTAAGGTTTCGTTGTGATTGGTTTATTTTTTAGCTTTTTCGCGCTTGGTGCCATACTTGGAACGGCTCTTCTTTCTGTCCTTCACACCTGCAGTATCCAAACTGCCTCTTACAATATGATAACGTACACCCGGCAAATCCTTTACACGACCACCTCTGATCAATACGATAGAGTGCTCCTGTAAGTTGTGGCCTTCACCCGGAATGTAAGCAATTACCTCCACCTTGTTGGTCAAACGCACTTTCGCAACTTTTCTCAAAGCCGAATTAGGCTTCTTAGGAGTTGTAGTATACACCCTGGTGCAAACACCGCGACGCTGAGGACATGCATCAAGGGCCCTGGATTTACTTTTGGCCTTGATGATCTCTCTTCCTTTTCTTACTAATTGTTGAATTGTAGGCATGCTACCCCTTTTTTTAACGGGACGGCAAAGGTAGGAGCTTTTTTCTAAAAAGCAAAGCCAGGATTTAAAAATTTATGGGGGAAAATCAAGCTTTTGTACCTACCATCCAACCAAAAGAATCGACAGCTGTACCGTTCTTGATGGCAGCCATTGCTTGCTTCAATTCATCGGCCATGGTCATTTTGTTGGCATCCAGGCCAATCCTGGTATCCTTGTACTGCAAAACCTCGATTTTTGAAACAGTAACGGCTGTTCCTGCGCCAAAAGCTTCAGTCAATGTTCCATTTTTGTAACCCTCTACCAGTTCATCTATCAAGATATCGCGCTCCTCCACTGTTTTTCCCAATGACCTGGCTACCTCAATAATGCTCTTTCTTGTTATGCCATCCAAAATGGTTCCGGCATCCAAAGAGGGTGTGACCAGCTTGCCATCCAAAACGAAAAACACATTCATTGCACCGCATTCCTGCACATACCTATGCTCCTGTGCATCCATCCATAAAATCTGATCAAATCCCTTGTCCTTTGCGAGTTTTGCGGGATAAAGAGACGCAGCATAATTACCCGCTGTCTTGGCGTATCCCACTCCACCGGGAGCAGCTCTTACGTATTGCTCCTCCACATAAATATTTAATGGCTTGGAGAAATAAGGTCCTACGGGACTCAATATGATGATGAAATAATATGTAGATGAGGGTCCCACGCCAATCACTTCGTCTGTACCAAACATAAAGGGACGTATATACATTGAGTAATCTTCCGCATTGGGAATCCATTTGTCTTCCAATGCCAACAACTGCTTCATGCCCTCAATGAAATGAAACTCCGGCACATCAGGCATGGCCATGCGATGTGCAGACTTGTTGAACCTTTTCAAATTTTCATAAGGCCTGAAAATGGCCGCACTGCCATCTTTCATGCGAAATGCCTTGATCCCTTCGAAGATGGATTGACCATAATGCAAGGTTGCCAGTGAAGGATCGAAGTGCAGGGGACCATATGGCACAATTTCTGCATCACCCCAAGCGCCATTCTTGTACTCGGCAATCAACATATGATCTGTGAACACCCTTCCAAATGGCAGGTTGTTGAAATCGGTTGAAGACCATTTGGATGTTGCTGCTTTTGTTACCTTTATTGCACCCTTCTGCATAAAAAATATTTTTGCAAAGAAACAAAAACCACAGCCAATCGCAAAGGAAACTGAACAGATGGATCAAGTAGAAAAAGTTAAATTACCCATATCCCTGCTTTCAGCACTGTACAAAAACGTGCTGATCGATGCATCCATCCCACCTTCCGCTAAAGAAAAAAAAGCATTGAGTGCGGTGATCGTTGCATTGAAAACAAACGATGCAGTCGAAAAAGAGTCCAACGAATTGTTGAATGGAATTTTATCCGCCTGCAAATTAAACAGCGACAATTCAGTTGTTCTTTTCTCTGAGCATGGGCATTCAATAGATATAGGCTTTGTCAAAGCACATTATGCGACTTCAAACATCGTCCTCTTTGGCATCTCACCTGCTGCATTTGGGCTCCCTATCAATTTCCCACTTTTTCAGATTCAAAAAGTTGATGCCATCCAATTTGTTGCTTCGCCCTCACTAGAAGAAATGATCAGCGACAAATCAGTGAAAGCAAAATTGTGGAACAGCCTCAAACAAATTTTTATTGGATGAAAGCGTTGATTTTTGCATCCAACAATCGGCACAAGGCAGACGAAATCAGGGCACTGCTCAACAATAGATTTGAAATCATTACACTGAAAGAAGCAGGCATTGACATTGATATACCCGAACCGCATGATACACTTTCAAAAAATGCAAGTGAAAAATCATCTGTCATTTTTAAGTTGACCAACCAAGATTGCTTTTCAGAAGACAGCGGACTGGAAGTAGAGGCATTGAACGGAGCACCTGGAGTAAAATCAGCCAGGTACGCAGGTGAACAATCAACTGCATCCGAGAACAATGCATTGCTGCTGCAAAACATGAAACATATCAGCAACCGCAAAGCAATATTCAAGACAATCATTTCCCTTGTGATAGATGGACATGAATACATGTTTGAAGGAACCTGCAAAGGAAATATCGCACTGGCACTGAATGGAACAGGTGGATTCGGATACGATCCCTTGTTTATTCCCGATGGGTATGAGCAAACATTTGCAGAATTGGGACTGGATGTAAAATCCGCCATCAGCCACAGGAAAAAAGCAGTTGAACAAATGAATGCATTCTTAAAAACCATCTCCTGATTCTTCCATGAGAAAAAACAAGATCAATATCCCATCGCCTCCCTGTTTTCAAACAACCATTGCTGTTCAAATCGGTGATATCAATTATGGTGGACATGTTGGCAATGAACGTTACTTGTTGCTCGCGCAGGAAACAAGGCTGCGTTTTTTGGAAACCATCGGCTGCTCAGAAATGAAATTTGGTGAATACGGACTGGTATTGGCAGAAGCAACACTGGAATACTTTCATGAACTTTTTTACAGAGACCTGATCACCATTCATCTCTCCATTGGAAACATCGGCAGAGCAAGTTTTGAATGCTTCTATTCAATAGAGGTTGAAAGAGAAAACAAAAAAATCACAGCTGCAATAATTGAAACCAACATGGTTTGCTTTGATTATCAGGAAAGAAAAGTAAAATCAATCCACCCCGACCTCAGGGTTGTACTTGAGCATTGCACAAAGGGCAAGCATCCATCATGAATTCCAAATTTCCCATGATGCATCGGCCTGGATCTTCAGCATGTCTGACCCGTTTTCAATGACAGCACCTGCCTCCATTCCTTTTTGGAGGAACAAGGTTCTTTCAGGATTGTAGATCAAGTCAAACAAATAATGACTGCTTGTCAGGAATTCGTATGGCAAAGGCGGACAAGCATCGAGGTTGGGATACATCCCGAGTGGAGTTGTATTGATGATGAGCGTGTGCGATCTTATCAAGTCCTTGTCAATTTGATGGTATGCAATTTCACCGGTGCCTTTGGGTTTTCTGCTGACCTGCAGAAAAGAAATGTTTCTCATTTGCAATGCATAACAAACCGCCTTGGCTCCACCACCCGTTCCCAATACCAATGCTTTTTGATGGGAGGATTTCCGATGCCTATCCAAAGAAGTACCGAATCCAATCACATCGGTATTGTGCCCAATTTTTTTTCCATTGGAAATTTTAATGCAATTGCAGGCTCCAATTGATTTGACCACTGCTGTCGCATCATCCAAAAATGGTATGATGGACTCTTTGTAAGGAATGGTGATGTTCAAACCCTGCAAATCAGGATATGAATTAAATATGTTTTCGACTGCTTCAATTTTTTCCAGGGGAAAATTCTCGTAATGGCAATCCGTGTGTCCTTCTCGAAGAAATTTTTCTGTAAAATATTTTTTTGAAAACGAATGCGTCAATGGAAACCCTATCAAACCGAAGGTCTTCATCAACGACTTACTTGTTTAAAAATAAATGAAAAGTATCACCCCTGAGTCCTACGCGCATTGCTTCAAGCGCTATAATTTCACTTGGTGCAATGTTACCAAGGTTTACATTGCAACCCAACAGTTCAATAAAGTACAACTGCTGTGCTTTTTGGGGTGCTTCCCACAATATTTTTTCACCAGGTATCTTTGTTAGGATTTCCTGTACGAGTCCCTCGCGCACCTCACCACTACCCCTGTAAATACCCACATTACCCGCCTCACGTGCTTCTGCAATCACCCATGATGCACCTGCGCTTAATTCAGCACTCATCAACTCAATCCACTTATACGGAGGGATGATATGTGCAGCATCTTTGCTGCCTACTTCGCTCAACACAGTTCCGATTGCGCTTAATTTTTCGATGTAACCACACTTTTCTGCATGGGGGATGGTGATGGAACCGTCGCTTACTTCCATATATTGAATACCATAATCCTTGCACAATGAAATATATTCATTGATTTGATTGCGGATCAAAAATGCTTCCATCAATGTACCACCGAAATAAACTGGTATTCCGTTTGATTGGTAGAGATCAATTTTCTCCCTGAGTTTTGGTGTAACGTATGCCGTTCCAAATCCGAGTTTGACAATATCAACATGTGGAATTGCATTCTCAATAAATTGTTTGGCCTCTTCGAGTGACAAACCCTTGTCCATTACCATTGTGATGCCCTCTCTCCTTGGCTTTGAAAGCCTGTCGGGCATTTGCGTTAGATTGAAATTCATGTGTTTGATAATCTGTTGCGAAGTTACAAAACCCCGCACGAATTGCCATACCAAAATGGTAGGATTATAGGCGTCTTCTTCGCTTGTATTTCAAGATCAGTTCAACCACTTGGGGATATTGAACTGCGGAAGGAAAAAGCTTCAGAAATTGTTTGAGTTGTTTGGGATGATTTTCAAGGGAAGATTCCAAGACTGCTATACCTTCTTTTACATGACCCAGTGCAAACATGACAGCACTCTCATAAAAATCAAAAATAGATTTTTCACCTGCTTTCATGCGGGCCAATTGAATTTGTTTTTCTGCCTCGTTGAACTGCCGGTTGTCAAACAGTGTTCTGATCAACGCTTCCCAGCCTTTGATGTTTCTGGGTTTGGCTTGAACAACAGTCAAAAAGCAATGCACAGCCTCTTTAAAATTAGCCGTTTTGAGGTGGCATTCCCCCATCATAAAATTGAAATCAGGATCCAGCCGTTTGATCTTGAGTGCCATCTCCAAATACTTGATGGCTTGCTGGAACTTGGATTCTTTTACATAGGTGTTGGCAATTTTTTCGTAGAGTTTAGGTTCGTCTGGATTCAAATGTGATGCCTTGCGGAAATAAAACCGGGCCTGTGCATAATTCTTGATTTTTTCATAGCAGTGACCAATTGCCTGGTATATAAGATCCTCCGGACGAGAGAGCTCTATCACTTTTTCCAAACTTTCAATGGCTTCCTTGTAACGGTGCAGTCGCATGAGTGCATCTGCCATGTTCCGGTAAGCGTAATCAAATTTTTCATTGATGACTATGGCATATTGATATGCATCAATTGCTTTTTCAAACAACCTCAATCCCTGGTATGCGGCAGCCAGATTGAACCACGCTAAATCATTGTACGGGTGATCCTCGATTATTTTTTTATGCAGTTTGATGCTCTCCTCATTCCTTCCTGTGAAATCGGTCCAGAAACATATCTTGTACAATGCTTCCTCATTGTTGGGTTCGTATTCCAAAATGAGCTTGAGACAGTCAAATATTTTTTCAAAAACTTCGTAGTCGTCGTATACATCCGCCAATTCAAAAAGAAGATCGATTCTATCTTCTCCCTCAAATCGCTCAATGGCATCTTCCAAAATTTCCACTGCTCGCTCCTGCATGTCCAGTGCCAGGTAAGCGTCGGTCCTTAAAATGCAAATATCAATGTCGTTGCGGTCAAGGATTTCTGCCTTGTCTAAAAGAGACAGTGCCTTTTTGTAGTGCCGGGTTGCAATCAGCAAATCTGCTTTTTTGATGAGGAGGGATGATGAAAAAGGGAATTGTGCAATGCCGTGATCTGCTGCCTCCATTGCCTTGGGCAATGCATCCTGGTCATCAAAATGGTCGATGATGCGCTCGAATGATTCCTCACTGAGGAATCCACCCCCCTTGCCCTCCTTTAATTTCTCATAAAGGTGGAGCAGTTCCTTGATATCCTCCTGTTCGGGTAAATGCGGACCAACGCTCATCAACAGATGTTTACCTAATTTACTTAAAATGATTTGATTCTGAATGCTTTGGGGATATAAGATTTTATCAACATTGCTATTTCGCAATTCATCTGGGAATTACCGAACCAAAATGGATTAAATATGTTAATTTTGTTAACATGTTGAAATTGTCCAACATATCATTCAACAATTTGACCCGGATTTTCGGTGCAATGTTCATTGTTTTGACCATTTCTGCAACCGCTTTTGCGATTGATGGCATTGTGATGAAATCCAAATCATCGAAGTCCAGTTTTTCCAACATGAAAAAACACCTTTCACTTTCTTTGAGAGACGGTTTTTCATACAGAGACAACAAAGCATTTGGCTTCAAAAGACATGGCAATGCAGTCATGTTCAACAATGTGATTACTTATCAAAAGGGAAATGTTACTTACATTATTCCTTACAAAAACAGAGTGGTATTGAATAAATTCAAAACACCTGTTAAACCTCAGCAATAATTTTATTTCTTTTTCTTGCTCTCTTCAAAACTCATCACCCTGTATCCTGATGCTGGGAGGTCAAAATTTTGTATAGGAACGGGCTCAAAGTTGATAGAGACGGCTGTATACTTTACCATTTTATTGCCCAAGGTTGAAGTGAACTCCAATGCGAGTCCGGGCAGTTTTCCAAACTGAAATCCAATGCCTGTATTGTCTGTCACCAACTCTTTGGAGTAATATACTTCGATGATGGTGCCGTCGGACAACTTCGTCCTTGCTTTGTTGCATGAATAGTCGAGTATCTTTTTGGTTTCATCGGTAGATGCATATACAATGTTTCCATATTTGGCATTGCGCTCTTCGAGATTTTCCTTGGTAACAGGAATCATTATTTTTTGTGATCCAAATTCCTGAAGGATCGCACCTTCCTCATCACGCGCGTTGAACAGTGTAACGTTTTTTCCAAGTGGACTCTTCAGTTCAACGCGCGTAAATGAACCTTTTATTTGCTGAACCGAGTATACATCTTCAGAGACTGATTTTGCATCCACCGTGGTACTTACGGCGTAAGTGATTGTTCCCTCGGAAAAAAATTTTTGTCCGTAGCCAATGTTTGTAATCAACCATGCCAATGGCAACAGAAGAATGCGCATTATTTTTTCTTTGAAGTTTTTTCTTTTAATGCATTCACCTTTTTTTGGGTTTCCTGCATTTGTTCAAATCTCTCTTGCCACTTAGATTTTTCTTTTGGCTTCTTTTTGTTTGCTTCAATACCTGCCAAAATTTTATCATGATCGATGATATAATTCTGGATGGCGAATTGCATTACCAATGTGATGACATTGGACACTGTATAATACCAGGTCAATGCAGAAGGAAGTCCGTTGAAAATACCCAACAACATCACCGGAAAGATATAGGGCATGTATTTGAGGGCTGGATTTCCGGGATCAGGGGTTGAGTTCATGCTGTACAAGGCAATCAGCAAGTTGGTCACCACTGCAAGAATCGTAAAAAGAGAAAGGTGGCTTCCCAGTCCGGGTATATTGAATCCCCATTTAAAAACGGCATCAAAAGATGACAAATCTTTTGACCACCAAAATGATACTCCTCTCAAATCAATGTTGGCATTGAAGTATGCATACAATGCAAAGAAGATGGGAATCTGCAGCAATCCAGGTATGCAACCGCCCAATGGATTCACTCCGGCAGAACGATAGAGTTTCATCTGCTCCATGCTGAAGGCCTGCTGATCGCCTTCATATTTTGCTTTGATCGCATCCAACTCCGGACGCAAGGCTTTCATTTTTGCACCGCTTACGTAGGAAGAATAAATCAAAGGATAGGTAAGCAAGCGAATGAAGATGGTTAACAATGCGATGGCCAATCCATAGTTCAAGGCATATTTTTGAATAAAATCAAATACCGGCATTACAATCCATCTGTTGATATATTTCACAAATGCATATACACCCTGGCCGAGATTGACGATGTTTTCCAGTTCAATGTTTTGTGACTTTAGAACCTGAAAGTCATTCGGTCCCATGAAATAGGTAAAAGAAAGATTAGCAACTGAAGTTGCAGGCAGATTGACTTGCATGTTGGCTACAGTCTGTGAAACAATTTTCAAAGAATCATTCGGAACCTTGCAATTGATATCTACGTGACTGAATCCCTGATCCGCGATCAAAGTTGTATTGAAAAATTTCTGTTTGATAGACAACCACTTCAATCCAGACTCCCAGCTTTTGTTAAGGCCATCACTCATGGTAAAGTAATCAAACCCATTCTCATCGTACAGTCCAAGTTGTGTTTCTCTTTTCTCTGTTTGAATATCTAATTCCTGCTGATCGGCCTGTACCTGCCAAACCAGATTGAGTTTGTTTTGAGTAAATAACTTTTCTGCACCTTTCACCTCCACCTTCCAATCAAGTGAATACGCATTGGACTTCAGCTTGTACTGATGAACGATGGATTTGCCGCTTGAATCACGTAAAGAAAATGCAAGAGAAGATGATCCATCTGCTTCTTTTTTTATTTCACCCGCTTCAAAATATAAATCATCTGTTGATGCTGTCTCATTGTTTCCCGTATTGATGAGGTATGCTATTTTATTGAATGCAGCTGATATGAGTTGCACCGCATTGCTGTCGGCCGATTTATATTTCTTCAGCTCAACTGCACTGGGTCTGGCACCCTTGTTTGTCAATGTGATTTTAACGAGTTCATTTTCCAATATGTATGTTGACTCCACCGCATTGCCTTTCTGTACCATTGATCCTACTTGTGCAGCAACCGTCTGTACAGGTTGAGAACCAGCGGTGTCAATTGTTACAGCCATTTTTTCAGCTGCGGGTTGAAGGGCGGCGAGGGAATCTGCCACACGCTTTTGTTTGGCCTCCAGCTCCATCTGACCCTGACGAGTAAAATAGAAGTACCCAATGAAAAGGAAAGCGAGCAATGTGATGCCTATGACAGAATTCTTATCAAATTTCATCTCAGTAAAAATTGAAGGGCAAAGCTAAGGTTTTATGTTGGTCGAAAGCCTGATCAGTTCAACTGACCCTCTAGCTTTCCTTTTTTGTCCTTGCGTTGTGCAAACTCTTTGGCAGCCTTGATAAAATGCACAAAAATCGGATGTGGATTTTCCACTGTACTTTTCAATTCTGGATGATATTGTACACCAATGAAAAATGGATGAGATGGAATTTCTACTATCTCAACCAAATTGGTTTCCGGATTGATACCACTGGGTTTGAGTCCAGCTGCCTTCAATTGTTCCAAATATTTATTGTTGAATTCCCAACGGTGACGGTGGCGTTCAGTAATCATTTCAGATCCGTAAATCTTGTACGCCAAACTGTCCTTTGCCAATTTGCAGGGATAAGAACCCAATCGCATGGTTCCACCTTTGTTGGTGATGGATTTCTGTTCTTCCATCAAATCAATGACTGGATCTGAAGTATTGGGATCCATTTCCGTTGAATGTGCATTTGAAATGCCAGCCACATTTCTTGCAAATTCTATTACTGACATTTGCATGCCAAGGCAAATGCCAAAAAACGGCAATTGATTTTCACGGGCATATTGTACGGCTAAAATTTTTCCATTGATTCCCCTGTGTCCAAATCCAGGTGCAACAAGCAACCCATCCAATCCTTCTAATTTTGATATGATATTTTCGCTGTTGATAGACTCACTGTGTATGTCTTGCACCATCACCTTGACTTGATTCATTGCACCTGCATGAATGAATGCTTCCAAAATTGATTTGTATGCATCCTGTAACTCAATGTATTTGCCAATGAGTCCGATTGTAACAGTTGACTTTGGATTTTTCAACTTGGTCAGAAACTCTTTCCAGGCAGTCAGATCCGGTTCCGGGAACCATGTGATGTTGAGTTTTTTCAAACAAATTTCATCAAGATGCTGTTCCTGCATCAACAATGGCACTTCATATATACTACTGGCATCTGCAGCTTCAATGACGGAATCTGTTTTAACATTGCAAAAGAGCGCAATCTTGGATTTCAATTCATTTGATAATGGCTGCTCGGTTCTGCATACAATGATATCAGGGTGAACACCATTCTCACTCATCATTTTCACACTGTGCTGTGTTGGTTTTGTTTTGAGCTCTTTTGCTGCTTTCAAATAGGGGACCAGCGTCAAATGCACAACAAGACAATCACCCTCAGGCAACTCCCATTGCAATTGACGAACTGCTTCGATGAATGGCAAACTTTCAATATCACCAACAGTACCACCAATTTCGGTGATGATGATGTCATACCCAGATTCAGCCAGGAGTTGCATTCTGCGCTTGATTTCATCGGTGATGTGCGGGATCACCTGAACGGTTTTCCCAAGATATGCGCCCTCTCTTTCTTTGTTGATGACTGACTGGTATATCCGGCCTGTAGTAACGTTGTTGGCCTGGGTAGTAAAGATGTTCAAAAATCTTTCGTAATGTCCTAAATCAAGGTCAGTCTCTGCACCATCCTCGGTTACATAACATTCACCATGTTCATATGGATTCAATGTACCAGGATCAACATTGATGTATGGATCAAACTTTTGTATCGTGACTTTAAAGCCTCTTGCTTGCAAGAGTTTTGCAAGAGATGCGGCAACAATTCCTTTGCCCAATGATGATGTAACGCCTCCGGTAACAAATATGTATTTGGTCATATCAATAGACCGTCAGAAAGGGATAGTGGGGAACTTTCGGAGGTCATACGAAGTTACCATTATTTTGAAGTCCAAAGAAAAATAGATGGCTGATGTGGATAAATCGAAACTACTTGTGTTTATTTCATCAAAGATGAAATTCTTTCATCGTAGGTTTTTTTCCAATGACTCAGGGCACCCCAATTTTCACCATCCAAGATCACTTCTTTGCCATGCACAGTACCCAGCAGCTGGAAAGGTTGCTGATGGGATTGGAGAAATGATTCAACAGCCTGCTTGCAATCGGCAGCAACCGAAACCACGACCCTGCTTTGTGACTCTCCAAACCAAAATGCATCTTTACGCAGTTGGGTATTGCCTTGATGTACATCAAATCCGAAGTTGTTTACGAATCCTGACTCAACCAATGTTATGAAAAGTCCGCCTTCGCTCACATCATGAGCTGATTGAATCAACTTTGATTTGATCAGACCGAGCAATGCTTTTTGCAATCGATGCTCCTCTTCCAAATCAAAGTGTGGAGCAGGAGAATATTCAACATGCAGTATTTTATGCAGGTATTCAGAGGAACAGATATCATTCGTGGATTGACCAATCAAATAAATCAAATCACCTTCTTTCTTGTATCCCAATGTCATTTTATCTTCTTCGCTGTCTAGCAATCCAACCATCCCAATTGTTGGAGTTGGATAAACTGCACCATCTGGATGCTGATTGTAGAAACTTACATTTCCACCTGTAACAGGCGTATCAAATTTCTTGCAAGCCTCACCCATTCCTTTTATCGCATGCACAAACTGGTAATATACCTGTGGATCATATGGATTTCCAAAGTTCAGACAGTTGGTGACTCCCAAAGGTGCTCCACCACTGCAAACAATATTTCTTGCAGCTTCACTGACAGCAATCATCGCTCCCTTGTAAGGATCGGCATGAACGTAACGACTGTTGCAATCGGTTGTAATAGCAAGGGCCTTACCTGTTTCCTTTACCAATACCACTGCGGCATCACTTGGCTCATTGGTGGAAGTATTTCCAGTTCCAACCATGCTGTCGTATTGGTTGTAAATCCATTTTTTATTGACAATGTTGGGGATTTCGATCAACTGCTCAGCAATTTTTTTGAGATCTGCAGGAACAGCAATGGTGGATGCGTCAAATGAATTTATTTTTTCAAAGTATGCAGGAGTTGCATAAGTTCTTTCGTACACAGGGGCACCTCCACCCAATACCAAACTCTCTGCTGGTATTTCAGCTTCCAGCTCTCCATTCATATAAAATTTAAGCAAGCCATCAGCTGTAACCTTACCAATTTCAGAACATGGCAGATCCCATTTTTCAAATACTTCCAAGACTTCTTTTTCTCTTCCTTTTTTTACAATCATCAGCATGCGCTCCTGGCTTTCACTCAAAAGAAGTTCCCATGCCTTCATATTTTGTTGGCGCATCGGGACCTTGTCTAAATGAATGATCATTCCCACTCCACCTTTTGCACTTGTTTCAGCAGTAGAACAAATGATACCAGCCGCACCCATGTCTTGCATACCAACCAATGCACCCTTGGGAATCAGCTCCAGACAAGCTTCCAATAATTTCTTTTCCTGAAATGGATCACCCACCTGAACAGCAGGTAGATCCTGCGCACTGTCTGCTGTAATATCAGCAGAAGCAAAGGAAGCACCACCAATTCCGTCTTTTCCAGTTGCAGATCCTACAATAAAAACAGGATTGCCCTCACCTTCTGCAGTTGCACTAACTGTCTGACCCACTTTCACAATACCAACGCTCATTGCATTGACAAGCGGATTGGTATGATAACAATCTTCGAAATACACTTCACCTCCAACTGTTGGAACACCGAAGCAGTTTCCATAATGTCCAATTCCTTCCACAACGCCTTTTAAAAGATGACGTGTCTTCGGATCCTGGATGTTTCCGAACCTCAATGAATTGAGTGCTGCAATCGGACGTGCGCCCATGGTAAATATATCGCGGTGAATTCCACCCACACCAGTTGCAGCACCCTGAAAAGGTTCAATGGCAGAGGGATGATTGTGCGATTCAATTTTAAAAACAACACCATACCCATCTCCGATGTCTGCTAGTCCAGCGTTTTCTTCACCCGCCTTCACCAATAATTTGCTTCCCTCACGTGGAAGTGTTTTCAGCCACTTGATGGAATTTTTATAACTACAATGTTCGCTCCACATCACTGAATAAGCAGCCAGTTCATTGAAATTAGGAGTGCGGTTGAGTATTTTCTTGATGCTCTCAAACTCATCAGGCAGGAGTCCGAGTTGCTTGGCAGTATCTACAGTTGTTTCCATGATTGAATTGAAGTCGCAAATTTACCCATTGTAAACGAAGAATTAATCTACAAAGCTTACACATTATATTTTTTAATATATATATTATACGACAGGTTATCAGTCATTTATAGGCATATCTAAGATATTAATATCAATTTTATTCACATAATAACCTCAATTTTTGGGGATTCTGATATTTTTTTTGTGGTTGAGGCTGAATTTGGCGACTTTCGTGCCTTCAAATTATTCAATATGCAATCACTACGTTTTAAAGCAATTGACAACCTTACCTTCTTGAGTGATGAGGTTTCTGTAAAAAGTCCTTCAAAAGTTACTCCAATCTTTGGGGAGAACGTATTTACCTTGAAAGTTGCAAGAGAGTACGTCAACGATGAGGCTTACAAGAGTTTAGTTAGCTCCATTAAAACTGGACAAAAAATCGACAGGACAGTTGCAAACCAAATTGCAGCGGGAATGAGACAGTGGGCACAAACCAAAGGTGTAACGCATTACACACACTGGTTCCAACCTTTGACAGGAACTTCTGCTGAAAAACATGATTCATTTTTCACCTTGAAATCAGATGGATCTGCGATTGAAGAATTTGATGGAAACGCTTTAACGCAACAAGAGCCTGATGCATCTTCATTTCCAAGTGGAGGATTGCGTGCAACGTTCGAAGCACGCGGGTATACAGCATGGGATCCAACATCTCCTGCATTCATCATGAATATAGGACAGGGACTTACTCTTTGCATTCCAACCATATTTGTATCATATACTGGTGAATGCCTCGACTATAAAGCTCCGTTGTTAAAATCGATAGAAGCTTTGAACAATGCAGCTGTAGATGTTTGTCATTATTTCGATAAATCTGTTGGAAAGGTTACCGCAACATTGGGATGGGAACAAGAATATTTCTTGGTGGATGAGGGATTGGCAAATGCGCGTCCTGATTTGATCATGACCGGCCGCACTGTATTTGGACATACCCCAGCAAAAGGTCAGCAATTGGAAGACCACTACTTCGGAGCAATTCCTGAAAGAGTATATGCATTCATGAGAGATTTCGAATATGAATCTTACCGCCTGGGAATTCCCTTGCGCACCCGCCACAATGAAGTGGCTCCTTCACAGTTTGAATGTGCGCCGATATTTGAAGAGTTGAATTTGGCTGTTGATCACAATACACTCTTGATGGATGTAATGGCCAAAGTAGCAAAGAGACATAAGCTGCGTGTACTGTTGCATGAAAAACCATTTGCAGGCATCAATGGAAGTGGCAAACACAACAACTGGAGCATGGCAACAGATACAGGAATCAACTTGTTGGCACCGGGTAAAACACCCAAGACCAACCTGATGTTCCTTGCTTTTTTTGTCAATACCATCAAGGCAGTGCATGATCATGCAGATCTTCTTCGCGCTGCAATTGCATCAGCAGGCAACGATCACCGCTTGGGCGCAAATGAAGCACCCCCTGCAATCATCTCTGCATATATTGGACAGTTTCTCTCCAAGGTGCTCAATGAAGTTGAGACAAGAGTCGGTGACAAATTTGATGAGCAGGATGAAGTGATGTTGAAACTTGATATCCACAAGAATATTCCTGAACTGTTGCTCGACAATACAGACAGAAACAGGACTTCCCCATTCGCCTTCACCGGAAACAAATTTGAATTCCGTGCTGTTGGATCCTCTGCCAACTGCGGTTACAACATGACCGTATTGAATACCATCATGGCAGAAACATTGTCTTCATTTAAAAACGAAGTGGATGCAATGATAGAAAAAGGTGACAAGAAAGAAGTTGCCATCATGCATGTGATCAAGAATTACATCAAGGCTTCAAAAAAAGTATTGTTCGAAGGTGATGGTTACAGTGAAGAATGGCAGAAAGAAGCAGCAAAGCGTGGATTGCCAAATCTAAAAACCACTCCGCTCGCATTGGATTCACTGACTACTAAAAAAGCAAAAGAACTGTTTGAAAAGCACAAAGTGTTGTCGCATGTTGAGTTGGAAGCCCGTCACGAAATAGAATTGGAGAAATACATCAAGTATGTGCAGATTGAAGGTCGTGTGATTGGCGATCTTACAGGCAACCATATTCTTCCTGCTGCCATCCGTTACCAAAATGTATTGATTGAAAATATCAAGGGATTGAAAGAAGTTGGATTGAAGCCTGAAGCATACAAGGCACAGATGAATGTGTTGAGTGAAATTTCAGAGCATATCAACAAGGCGCAGCTGTTAACAGAGGAAATGACCGAAGCAAGAAAAGCTGCCAATAATTTGTCTAGCTCCAGAGAAAAAGCCATTGCATACTGCGACAAAGTAAAACCATTCTTTGATGAGATCCGTTACCACGTAGACAAACTGGAACTGCTGGTAGATGATTCAGAGTGGGAACTTCCAAAATACAGAGAGCTTTTGTTCTTGAGATAAACATGCAAGTATTTTCTGACACGCAATCAAAAAGCCTCCCATTTGGGAGGCTTTTATTTTTATGCGGTTCAACCTAGATGCATTTACTTCATTTTGAATGTATCTAAAAACTTGGTGGTGAAATTTCCTTTGATAAAATCTTCATTTCTCATCAACTGCTGGTGGAAAGGAATGGTTGTCTTCACCCCTTCAATCACATACTCACTCAATGCCCTGCTCATCGTATCAATTGCTTCTTTGCGGGTTCTTGCCACTGCGATGATTTTTGCAATCATGGAATCGTAAAAAGGTGGAATCACATAGCCAGCATATACATGTGAATCAATCCGAATACCGTGTCCACCTGGCTGATGCAGCACAGTGATTTTACCAGGACTCGGTCTGAAATCATTGTATGGATCTTCTGCATTGATCCTGCATTCAATCGCATGCATATCTGGGTAGTAGTTCTTACCTGAAATGGGTTCACCCGCTGCGATTTTAATCTGCTCTTTGATCAAATCAAAGTTGGTTACTTCCTCGGTTACGCAATGCTCTACTTGAATACGCGTATTCATCTCCATGAAGTAAAAATTCCTGTGTTTGTCAACCAGAAATTCAATGGTTCCCACACTTTCGTATCCGATTGCTTGCGCGGCTTTTACAGCAGCATCACCCATGCGTTGACGAAGGTCTTCCGTCATGAATGGAGAAGGTGACTCCTCCACCAATTTTTGGTGACGACGTTGAATCGAACAATCTCTCTCACTCATGTGGCATACTTTGCCATAGCGATCTCCTGCTACCTGTATTTCAATGTGACGAGGCTCTTCTACAAATTTTTCCATGTAGACCCCATCGTTTTTGAATGAAGCCAATGCTTCTGCTTTAGCAGTATTGTATGCCTTTTCAATTTCTGATTCTTCCCAAACAACCCTCATGCCCTTTCCACCTCCACCAGCAGTCGCTTTCAAGATTACAGGGTAACCAATTTCCTTTGCGATTTCTTTTGCCTCATCTACACTTCCCAGCAAGCCGCCACTGCCTGGTACCACTGGAACACCTGCTTTGACCATGGTTTCCTTGGCTGTGATTTTATCACCCATGCATCTGATTTGCTCAGGGGTGGGACCGATAAATTTCACTCCATGCTCACCACATATTTCAGCAAACTTTGCATTCTCTGCCAAAAATCCATACCCCGGATGTACTGCATCCGCATTGGTAATTTCCATGGCAGCCATGAGATGAGGAATGTTCAAATATGATTCTGCGCTGGATGGTCTTCCTATACAAACAGCTTCATCTGCGAACTTTACATGCAAACTGTCTTTATCCGCTGTCGAATAGACTGCAACGGTTTTTATTCCCATTTCACGACAGGTTCTGATGACCCTGAGGGCAATTTCACCCCTGTTTGCAATCAATATTTTTTTGAATGTCTTCTTTGAATCTTTGGTCATGCCACAGATTTAAATGAATGATAATGCACTGGAACGTGCATTGAATTAGATTGGTTCAACGAGGAACAATGGTTGATCGTATTCAACTGGAGTGGAATCTTCCACAAGGATTTTTACCACCCTTCCAGTGATTTCACTTTCAATTTCATTGAAAAGCTTCATGGCTTCGATGATGCAAACGACTTTGCCGTTTTTTACTTCATCGCCTTCCTCAACAAAATTGGGTTTATCGGGCGAAGGTCTTCTGTAGAATGTTCCGATCATAGGACTCTTGATGGTCAGCAAATTGTCTGAAGCATCGGAAGCAGCAGGCTTACTGGCTGCCGGTGCAGCTGTTGAGGCTGCAGGAGCTGATACGGCTACAGGAGCAGGGGATGCCTGCAATTGTTGTACTGGAACGCCAGTTACATACTTATCCTCTTTCTGCTTGATGGTAATCTTAATATCCTTTTCCTCAATGGAAAGCTCACTGATATTAGACTTGTTTACCATTTTTACGAGATCCTGAATCTGTTTTAAGTCCATTTTTAATGATTTTTTTGTCACTAACGGGTGGTAAAGGTGGGGTAAAATTAAAAATTGACCAAATTAAATTTTGCCCGTTTTTGAATAAAAAAACCCCTTTTTTGTTTAAAAAAGGGGCAAAAATGTCTAAAATCAATGAAAAATTGTAAAAATCACTCTTTTACTCTTTCAATATATTCGCCAGTTTTGGTATTGATACGGATAACATCGCCCTCGTTCACAAAAAGAGGAACCATCACCGTTGCACCAGTTGCAACCGTTGCGGGCTTTAAGGTGCGGGTGGCAGTATCTCCTCTGAGTCCGGGTTCCGAGTAAGTAACCCTCGAAACCACCTTATCAGGCAACTCAACACTCATGGGCTGCTCTGATTCGGTGTTGATCAGGACAGAAACCTCCTGATCCTCTGTCAGAAATTGAGGTGCATCGACCAGGTTTTCTGCTACTGCAATCTGTTCAAATGTTTCATTGTCCATGAAATTGTAGCCGGTATCATCTTTGTACAAAAACTGATAACTCTTCCTTTCTACCCTCACAGGATATATGGTGTCACCGCTGTTCCATGTCTTTTCAATCGACCTGTTGTTGTCTACCCCTTTCAGCTTTGCCCAAACCTTTGCAGCTGCACGTGCTGTCTTGTTTTCGCCAAATTCGACAACCGTATACAAGCTTCCTTCGAGCTTTAAAATCATCCCCCTTGAGATATCAGAAGTATTAGCCATAATCGCATTTTAAGGGGGCAAAGGTAAACCAATTTGTGTAATAACATCCTACCTTTGCCGCGCAAATCATCACTCAAATCATAAATTAATCGCTATGAAAGTTACTGTAATTGGAGCTGGAGCTGTTGGTGCAACCTGCGCAGACAACATCGCCAGAGCAGGCATTTGTACTGATCTTGTTTTATTAGACATCAAAGAAGGATTGGCCGAAGGCAAGGCACAGGATATGCAACAGACTGCAGCATTGCTGGGATTTGATACCATCATTACTGGATCTACCAATGATTATGCAAAAACAGCCAACAGCGATGTGGTGGTGATTACTTCAGGTATTCCGAGGAAACCTGGCATGACCAGAGAGGAGTTGATAGGAACCAATGCGGGCATTGTAAAAACAGTGTGTGAAAATGTATTGAAATATTCTCCCAATACCATCATCATCGTGATCAGCAACCCGATGGATACGATGACATACCTGGCATTGAAGTCAACCGGATTGCCAAAGCACAGAATCATTGGAATGGGTGGAACACTCGACAGCAGCAGATTCAAATATCAACTGACCCAACACCTTGGATGCAGCGCAAGTGATTTGAATGCAATTGTAATTGGCGGACATGGTGATACTACGATGATTCCATTGATCAGCAAGGCCACATGGAACAGTATCCCCGTTAGCAGTTTCCTTACAGAAGAACAACAACAAAAAATAGTGGCAGACACGATGGTTGGTGGGGCAACGCTTACTAAACTGATCGGCACTTCTGCATGGTATGCACCAGGTGCAGCTGGAGCAGCATTGGTGAAAAGCATCTTGAGAGATGAGAAAAAATTATTTACTTGTTGCGTTGCATTGGATGGTGAATACGGACAAAAAGATATTTGCCTGGGCGTTCCAGTAACCATCGGAAAAAATGGATGGGATAAAATCCTTCCGCTTGATTTGACCGCTGCAGAAAAAGAAGCATTTGAAAAAAGTGCAGCAGCAGTTAGATCGATGAATGAGGTTTTGGGATAACTGTCAACAGTTAACAGTTGACAGTTGATTACTTCTAGCGTCACTCCTCCACAAAATCCAAATCTTTGTGGAATGTTTCTTCTGTGAATACCAGAGCAGTAACTGCGATGACCATTACGATCAATCCGGTCAGCATGCCACTTTGAAGAAAAGAGATATGGAGTGTTCCCTGAAAATAATCCTTGAACAATAAATTCATCAGGGGCAATGCGCCTCTGACCATATTGGGAATGGTTGTAGCTGCAGTTGCACGTATGTTGGTACCGAAATGCTCTGCACCCATCGTCACAAAAATGGCCCAGAATCCGGTTGAGAACCCAAGGTAAAAAGATACTGCATACATGCTGGTATCACTGTTATTCAAGGGACTGAAAAAGAATACAACACCCAAAAAGGTCATGCTGTAAAAAATTGTCAGCGCTTTTTTTCTGCTTTTGTAATATTGACTTACCAGTCCCACGATGATATCCCCCAATGCAATTCCAATGTAGCCGTACATGATGCAGGCTCCGGATTCAATTTCATTTTCACCGTACAGTTCTTTGGCAAATCGATTGCCTAGATTCAACAAAATTCCAATGACATACCACGTTGGCAATCCAATTAAAATAGCCAAGAGATATTTTCTGAATCGTTGTCTATTGTTAAAGAACATGAAAATATTTCCCTTCGATACTTCTGCCTTTGATATGTTTTGGAAAATGGCACTCTCGGAAACTTTGATGCGCAAAAACAGCAGTATGATACCGAGTATCCCACCAATTTTATAACACAGGCGCCAATCGCCCGTCATTTTATATACTGCATAAGCAAATACTGCCCCAAACAATCCAATGCCCGCAACAAATGAAGTCATTACCCCTCTGTTTTTCTTGGGCATCAATTCACTCACCAAGGTAATGCCCGCGCCAAGCTCACCTGCCAAGCCAATGCCAGCAATGAATCTCAGCCATGCATATTGATCGACTGTCTGCACATACCCTGTGATGAAATTGGCAACGGAGTACAACAAGATGGATCCGAACAGCACACTCAACCTTCCTTTCTTGTCACCCATGACTCCCCATAAAATTCCGCCTATCAACAATCCAGTCATCTGCCAATTGATGATCTTGGTACTTGCGGTTAACATATCTGACTCACCAACCTGAATACCAATGAGACTGGGCTCTCTTACAATGGTAAAAAGCAACAAGTCATAAATATCCACGAAGTAACCAAGCGCTGCAACAATCACAGCCAGATTCAAAAATTGTTTTTTGAGCACTCCCTCTTGCATACAGGATGATGATTTTGATATTATTTCTTTTCTTTTCTTATCAATTTCAGAATTACAGGAACAGTTGTTACAAAAATGATTCCGAAGACGATGATCTCCAATTTTGATTTCAAGTCAAATCCAAATTGTTGAAGAAAAAATTGATAGAGATAATGTCCAGCAAACAACATGGTGATGGCCCAAGCGATGCACCCTATTACATTGTACAATGTGAATTTGGCTTTGTCCATCCTCACAATTCCCGCGACAATCGGAGCGAAAGTTCTGATGATTGGTAAAAATCTTGCAAAGACAATCGCACCTCCACCATGTTTTTCATAAAATTCCTTTGCTGTATTGAGGTGTTTTCGTTTGAAGAAAAAGGTATCTTTTCTGTTGAAAAGATATGGTCCGCTTGCAGCACCAAACCAATATCCAACAATATTGCCCAATACCCCTGCAGCAACTACCAAGCTGGCAATGAGCAGTAAATTAAAAATATCGTATTGAAGATTGATGAATTCTGCAGCCAGTTCATTGCAGTAGATGCCTGCAACAAAAAGCAAAGAATCTCCTGGCAAAAAGAAACCTGCAAACAATCCTGTTTCGGCAAAGACAATAAACAAGAACAGCCAGAGTCCACCATGCTGTATATAAAACTCCGGATTCAACAGATCTTTCAAGTGGATAGCCAACAATTCAATCATCTTCGAATATTTTTACACGTTTTCAGTAGCAACAGCTGTTGTCAATTCTCCTTCCCATTTGCTAACCGCAGTAGTTGCCAATGCATTTCCCACCACATTGGTCATGGTTCTAAACATATCACAAAAATGGTCAATCGGTAAAATCAGCGCAATGCCTTCCGGCGGAATATTGAACATGGCACAGGTTGCAGTCACCACCACGAGTGAAGCACGTGGTACCCCTGCTATGCCCTTGCTTGTGAGCATCAACACCAATAGCATGGTGAGTTGGGTACCCACATCCAAGTGAATGCCGTATGCCTGCGCAATGGCAAGACTTGCAAATGTCATGTACATCATACTGCCATCTAAGTTGAAGCTATAACCAAGTGGAAGGATAAAAGAAACAATTTTATCCTTGCAACCAAATCGCTCCAGCTCACTGGTAAGCTTTGGAAAAACAGCTTCACTGCTTGTTGTACTAAATGCAACAAGCAGAGGTTGGGATATGCATCTGAGTAACTCGAAAAGTCGCTTACCCAAAATAAAGTACCCAACTGTTAGCAATACCACCCACAACAGTGCAATTCCAATCAGGAAATACAACAGGTATTGTCCATAAAAAATAAATACATCCAATCCCTTTACTGCAATGACAGCTGCAATAGCACCAAATACCCCCAAGGGTGCAAAATTCATTACATACCCAACCATTTTTAAAATGATATGTGCGACGGCATCAAGGGCCTTTACAATTGACTTCCCCTTCTCCCCCAATGCAGTTGTTCCTACTCCAAAAAAGATGCTGAAAACAACCAGCTGCAAAATTTCATTTTGGGCCATTGACTCAATAAAACTTTTTGGAAATACATGTTCAATGAATTTCTGCAGTGAAAATTCCTGTGTCTTTCCAATCAAATCTTTTGCACCTTCCACATCTGCCGTATCCAAATTGATGGCAGCACCTGGTTGAAAAAAATTAACCAAAATCATCCCCAGCAGCAAACTGATGAGGGAGGCTGAAACAAACCACAGCAAAGCTTTTCCTCCTACCCTTCCTACAACCGATAGATCACCCAATTTTGCGATGCCCACCACAAGGGTTGTAAATACGAGTGGAGCAATCACCATCTGCACCAGCCGAAGGAAAATGGTGGTCAGCAGTTTGATATTGGTGGAAAAGGATTTGATAGATGCAGGAGCAGCTTGCGTGTGTACCAGGTATCCGGTTAAAATACCCAATGCCATGGCAATCAGGATATAGGTAGTAAGCTTTGATGAAACACCTTTCATGGCCTAGCTTTCGTTTAAAAATGAGATCGTAAAATAAAGGATTTACGCGGATTTTTGAATTTTATTTGAATTGCAAAAAACCCATCGAATAGAATAATTAGCTATTTTTAAAACCTACAAAATCTGTCAACTAAACCAATTGTATGAGTTTATTTAGAAAAAAATCACTTTCTGCACTTTTATCACAAGCAGATGATTCAGAGAAGGGCTTGAAAAGAACACTGGGAGCTGCGAATTTGATTGCATTGGGAATCGGTGCGATCATTGGAGCAGGATTATTTGTAAGAACAGCTGCGGCCGCTGGACAAGCTGCGGGTCCGGCTGTAACATTGTCATTTATAGTTGCTGCTGTTGGTTGTGCATTCGCAGGACTCTGCTACGCTGAGTTTGCTTCAATGATTCCGGTTGCAGGCAGTGCCTACGCTTACTCTTATGTAACCATGGGAGAATTGGTTGCTTGGATCATCGGATGGGCATTGATCATGGAATATGCACTGGGCGCAGCGACTGTATCAATTGCATGGAGTGAATACCTTAATAAATTGCTGGGAGGTGCCATCCCCTATGAATGGTCGCATTCACCTTTTGAAAGTTATACGGACTCTGCTGGTATTCTTCACCAAGGAATGATCAATGCACCTGCATTGATTATCCTGTTGTTGTTAACCATGTTGCTGATCAAGGGAACGCAGGAATCTGCATTTGTGAATGCAATCATTGTATTCATCAAAGTTGCCATCGTACTCCTCTTCATTGCAATTGGATGGAAATTTATTCGTCCTGAGAACCATATCCCATATATGATTCCTGCAGACACAGCACCTGTCACTGACCAAGCAGGCAAGGTCATTGCTGACTACAGCGGATGGAACAAACATGGCTGGGGCGGTGTCCTGGGTGGAGCAGCGATTGTATTTTTTGCATTCATTGGATTTGATGCAGTATCCACTGCAGCACAGGAAGCAAAAAATCCAAAACGCGACATGCCAATTGGTATTCTTGGATCACTTGTGGTTTGTACCATTCTATACATATTATTTGGACATGTATTGACGGGTGTAGCCAACTGGCAGGACTTTGTTGATCCCGAAAAAGGAAGAGAAGCATCTGTTGCATATGCCATTTCTACTTATATGACAGGATACAGCTGGCTTGCATCTGCAGTAACTGTTGCGATCCTGGCTGGATTCTCGTCCGTTATTCTTGTAATGCTCATGGGACAAAGCCGCATCTTCTATACCATGAGCAATGATGGACTCATCCCAAAAAGCTTTGGCGATTTGCATCCCAAATTCAAAACACCCTATAAATCCAACTGGATCCTGTTCTTCTTCGTTGGAGCATTTGCAGCGTTTGTACCCGGACACGTTGCAGGTGACTTAACAAGTTTCGGAACACTGTTTGCATTCGTGTTGGTGAGCCTGGGTGTTTGGATTTTAAGAGTGAAAGAACCCAATATTGAAAGACCGTTCAAAACTCCGATGGCCCCGGTTGTTGGCGTATTGGGTGCCATCATCTGTACAGCAATGATCGTGGGATTGGACAGACAAACATTGACTGTTGCGTTTGGATGGATGATTTTGGGACTCCTGGTCTATTTCCTCTACAGCAGAAAACACAGCAAACTTCAATAACTGAATACAATGATAAATGGAATCCCGGTTATGGTATAATAACCGGGATTTTTTTTACATATCACAGAAGCCTTAATTTTGCTGACTTTCATTAAAACAGAAAAACATGGGAAGGATATTTGAAGTAAGGAAAGCAACGATGTTTGCCAGGTGGGATAGAATGGCAAAACAATTTACGCGCATTGGAAAAGAAATTGCGATTGCGGTAAAATCAGGCGGTCCAGATCCCAATACCAATCCCGCACTGCGCAGATGTTTTCAAAACGCGAAGAGCGTAAACATGCCCAAGGACAGAGTAGAAGCTGCGATCAAGAGAGCAATGGGCAAGGAGATGGATAATTTTGAAGAAATTTTATATGAAGGATATGGTCCACATGGTGTTGCAATTTTAGCAGAAACTGCTACAGACAATCATGTAAGAACGGTTGCAAACATCAAATCTTATTTCAACAAAGGAAATGGAGCAATGGGCACCAGCGGAAGTGTAAGCTTTCAGTTCAAGAAGATGGGCGTTTTCAAATTAAAAAATGAGGGTGTGAATCCAGAAGACTTGGAATTGGAATTGATTGACTTTGGTTTGGAAGAGTTGGGCGAAAGCACCAATGATACAGGAGAAGAAATATTGGTGATTCGTTGCGCTTTCAATGATTTCGGAAACATGCAAAAAGCATTGGAGGAAAAAAACATTGCCACCATCAGTGCGGAGGTGGAATGGATCCCCTTGAACCTTGTTGAACTAGGCGAAGAAGAAGCACAGGAAGTATTGAAGCTGGTAGATAAATTAGAACAGGATGATGATGTTCAGAAAGTGTTCCACAATCTGAAATAGCAAATTGCTATTCGTGCATCATTGACATGACAGTTTCGACAATTTGCTCAAGATTTGGTTTTGAAAAATAATCACCATCGCTTCCATAAGGTGGGCGATGTGCTTGAGCTGTCAGCATTCTGGGAGCAACATCTAACCACCTGTAACCACCTTGTTTCTCTATCACTTCACTGAACATAAAAGAGGTAGCGCCGCCGGGCACGTCTTCATCTACAAAAAGTATGCGATTGGTTTTTTTAAGTGATGTTGCGATTTGATGGTGGATATCAAAAGGCAATAAAGTCTGTACATCAATCACCTCAGCATCTACCTGAAGTGACTGCAGCAATAGAGCTGCTTCTTCAACAATTCTGAGAGTTGAACCATATGACACAATCGTAATGTCCTTTCCTTCACGAATGACTTCAGGAACACCCATGGGTAAGACATACTCCAATAGCTGAGTGGGTAATTTTTCTTTCAATCGATAGCCATTGAGACATTCAATGACCAATCCCGGATTTTTGCTTTTCAGCAATGCATTGTAAAAGCCTACCGCTTGCACCATGTTTCTGGGCACGCATACATAAAACCCCTTAAGTGCATTGACGATCAATCCAAGTGGTGAACCGCTGTGCCAAATACCTTCCAAACGGTGTCCGCGTGTTCTTACGATAAGGGGAGCAATTTGCTTTCCGGCAGATCGGTAATGCAATGAAGCTGCATCATCACTCAATACTTGCAAACCAAACATCAAATAATCCAAATATTGAATCTCTGCAATGGGCCTTAATCCACGCATTGACATTCCTAGACCCTGACCCATGATGGTTAGTTCACGAATACCTGTATCAAATATTCTTTCTGATCCGTGTTTTTGTTGCAGTCCTGCAAAACCCTGATTCACATCACCGATCATACCCAGGTCTTCCCCAAATGCAACCACGCGCGGATCAGCAGAAAACAATTCATCAAAATAACGGTTGAGAATTTCATATCCATTCAACACCGGCGAGTCATCATGATAATGCAAAGCGGGAAGGTTTGCAGGACCCACATTCCCATCTTCACAGTACAAATATGAATTGTACAGACCTTTGTTCTCAGTTTTCAGATGCGAATAATATTGTTCAATTTCCTCTAGAAGATTTTTGTTTTGTGCAAATGCAATTGTGTGGTACAGCGCACTCATAATATCTCTTCTGAAAGGCGCTGTATTGTTTTTTAATTCTTCCAGCAATGTGTTGACCTTCTCATTTGTTTCGTAGCCAAGAAACTTGGTCAGTATATCAACTGTAATTTCTTTTTGCTGCTGAATAGGAGCATCGTATAATTTCCATGTTTCAATTCTGCAATTATTCACAAACTGTTTGGCGGTTTCCTCAATTTTTTCAACTGTTGAAGATTCAGCCAAACCGTTGTCAATGATCCATGACCTCATTTGTGCTAGACAATCCCAGTTTCTCTCCCACTGCAACCGCTCAGGAGATTTATACCGTTCGTGGCTTCCCGATGTTGAATGCCCTTGTGGTTGGGTCAGTTCCTCGACATGGAACAATACCGGCACATGTTGCTTTCTTGCCAATGAAATTCCCTCTTCAAACAATTCACACATCTGCGCATAGTCCCAACCCTTCACTTTATAAATCAGCACTCCATTGCTGTTCTTCTTTTTTTCGAAACCCGACAGTGCATCTGATACAGATCCTTTGACTGTTTGAAATTCTTTTGGAACTGAAATACCATATCCATCATCCCATACAAATACAACCAACGGAACCTGAGATACAGCAGCAGCATTCATGGTTTCCCAAAAATGACCTTCACTGGTTGATGCATCTCCTATTGTACAGAAAACAACTTCATTGCCCTGGTTAGAAAATTTTTGTTGCTCCTGAAGTCTTTCAACTTTTCTATAAATCCTAGAAGCATATGCGAGTCCCAATGCTTTTGGAAAATGGCCTGCTGTGGGTGCCAAGCCTGCCGCTAGATTTTTCGTATGAATCAAATCAAGCAACTCACCATTTTCTGCCAACATGGGTGTGCAGAAATGCGAGTTCATATTCCTTCCTGCACTATGGGGATCATTGTGGATATCTGGATCTGCATACAGTTGAGAAAAGAATTCATTGATGGTTGCAGCACCTGTTGCAAAAGCAAAGGTTTGGTCTCTGTAATAACCTGCATAAAAATCACCTGGCTTGAAAAATTTCGCCATGGCGACTTGTGGAACTTCTTTTCCGTCTCCAAAAATGCCGAATTTGGCTTTTCCGGTTAGGACTTCCTTTCTACCTAACAAGCTGGCCTGTCGGCTCTCATAGGCAATTCTATAATCTTCAAGGACGGTTGTCTTGAATGCATCAAAAGACAACTCCTGCACCTGACGTTCAGCCAATAGATTAGGGTCCATGCGACAAAACTAACCCCTTTTTTCAATAAAAAAACAGCGATAAAAAACGGTGAATAAGTTCTCTGGAATACTACTTTTTCAGCTGCTTGGCATAGTCCTCAGCGGAGAGTACTTCACCTGAAATTTTCAGCTCAACAGGAGCATCAATTCCCTTGACTTTCACAAAAACAGTCTTTTCGAAAGGTCCGGGTGCTGCAGCATTGAAACCAGCTTTCACTTTATCTGATTGAGCCTTCATGACTGGTTTTTGAGGCCAAGTAGGCGTTGTGCATCCGCATGAAGCAGTTGCATTCTCAATCACAAGCGGCTGAGTGGAAAGGTTGGTAAAGTTGAAGTCGTACGTAACGGGTACGCCTTGTTTGATCTTTCCAAAATTGTGTTTGGTCTCAGTGAATTTTATGACCTTCTCTGCAGTCTGAGAAAATCCAACTGTAACTATGGTCAAAACGAGCAAGGATAATATTATCTTTTTCATGGTACTTGGTTTTATACTGTTCTCAAAAGTAATGCAATTCAAATGTACGAATCCTTTCTATTGAAAGCTTTTTGACTAATTTTACATTATGTTAAAACCATCCTTGCGGGGCGAAAAAATGCCCGCTTCACCCATCAGAAAACTGGTGCCTTTTGCCGAGGCCGCTGAAAAAAAAGGAATCAAAGTATTGTATTTGAATATTGGCCAGCCTGATATTGAAACCCCCCCATCGATCATGAACGCAGTGAAGCAGGCCAATATCCCCATTTTGGCATACAGCCACAGTGCGGGAAATATATCTTATCGCAAAAAACTGACTGGATACTATAAAAAACTGGGTATCGATCTTACAAGTGAACAGATCATCGTCACTTCCGGTGGAAGCGAGGCGATTGTTTTTGCGATGATGTCTTGCATGGACCAGGGGGATGAGATCATCATTCCAGAACCCTTCTATGCAAACTACAATGGATTCGCTGTAATGGCAGGTGTAAAAATTATCACGGTGACTGCCACGATTGAAAATGGATTTGCATTGCCGCCGATTGAAGCAATCGAGCAATCTATCACACCAAAAACAAAAGCGATCTTGATTTGCAATCCCAATAACCCAACCGGTTACTTATACTCAGATGATGAAATGAAGCAACTAGAAGAGATTTGTTTCAAGCATCAACTCTATCTGATTTCTGATGAAGCATATCGTGAGTTCACTTATGAGGGAATTGCCTCCAGTGCATTGCACTTGAAAAAAATTGAGGAACAGGTCGTAGTTGTTGATACCATTTCAAAAAGATATTCTGCCTGTGGTGCGAGAATTGGTGCTTTCATTACCAAAAACAAAGAGCTCTATGCTGCAGCGATGAAATTTGCACAGGCTCGATTGAGTCCACCCGGACTGGCACAGATCCTGGGAGAAGCAGCCATTGATCTGCCTGACAATTATTTTGACGCGCCGAAAGCTGCTTATCAATCCAGAAGAGATTTGTTGGTTAAACGTCTCAATGCCATGCAGGGCGTATTTTGTCCGAATCCGGGCGGTGCATTCTATGTTGTTGCGAAGCTCCCTATTGATGATGGAGACAGGTTCTGTCAATGGATGCTGGAATCTTTTTCACACAATGGAAAAACAGTGATGATGGCTCCTGCAAGTGGATTTTACAATACACCTGGATTGGGAAAAAATCAGGTTAGATTGGCTTATGTTATCAACAATGAAAACATTGATGCAGCAATGGATTGCCTGGAAGCGGCATTGAAAGTTTATCCAGGAAGAGTTGATTAAAATTTATTGATCAGGAACACTCCCCCGATTACAAGTATGGATCCTGCGAGTGCATAGGATTCAATTTTTTCACCCAATATCAGAACCGAGAGCAACATTGCAAAGACTGGTATCAGGTTGTTGAATACAGATGTCTTTACGGCTCCGATGGTATTGATGCCTTCATAGTACCAAACAAATCCCAGTACTGTTCCGCAAATACCTAAATAAGCAATGGAAATCCAGACCAATGGGTCAATACTAGTGGGAAAGTTTTCGAATGGTGCAAATAGTGCGAGCATGACAAATCCCAATAAGGTTGCCCATGTGGATGCTTGAAGCGGTGAAGTTGTTTTCAACACATCGCCTGCATAGAAAGTATAGAGTGCCCAACAAAATGGACAACCCAACATAAATGCATCCCCCCATGTGAACCCACTCCAGATTTCAGCGAGGTTCCCACGTGAAATAACAACTGACACACCAATCAATGAGAGTGTCATTCCGATGATTTTTACTTTGCCAATTTTCTTTTTGTCACGGATAGAAGTCATGATCAATACAAGTACAGGATTCAATGAAACAATCAAGGCACCGTGACTCGCTTCAACCAATCGCAATCCATTGAAGAAAAAATAACTGTATCCAAAAATGCCTGTGATACCCAAAAGAAGCAGTTGCTTGAATTGATGTCGGTTGATATTGAAAGCATGTTTATCCTTCAGCCATGCCATTGGAATCAAAAACAACAAAGCAAAAATATACCTGAAACTCGCACCAGTAAAAGATCCAAAAACCTGTGCTGCCGTGCGGGTTGCAATGAATGTACCGCCCCACATCAATGCTACCAAGATGAGTTTAATGTAAATCACGTCGCGAAGTTAACATAAACCAATCTGGAGCTAGCAGTAAATCACCGCCTTGATCAAATTGTTTTTGCTTGAAAAAAGCTTTGGAAAATCTTCAGGCACATTTCCGAGGTTCATTCGATGGGTTATCATATGAGAGAGATCAATCGATTGTTTTCTGAATGAGTCTATCACATGTTCAAAATCTGCTTTTGTTGCATTTCTGCTGCTCATCAATGTTGCTTCACGCTTGTGAAACTGTGGATGATTGACCAAGATATCTGCTTGTTGTAACCCAACCAATATATATTTACCTGCATGCGATAGATATGGCAACGATTGATGAATGGCAGAAAGATTACCTGTAGCATCAAAAATAATGGAAGGCATGTTGCCATTGGTATGTTCAAGCAGAGAATGCTCCACATTTTCATTGGCAGGATCGATGCAATGAACATGCTGAATATATTTTCTACAATAATCAGCTCGGAAAGGAATGGTTTCCGCGACAATCGTTTTTATATGCATCAAAGAAAGGGAATGAAGCAACCCAATTCCAATAGGACCTGCACCCATGACCAATACATGGTCATGCGCTTGAATACCTGCTCTCTGTGCTGCATGAGCTCCAATTGCAAATGGTTCAACCATCGCGGTTTGATCGAGTGTGAGTCCCGCTGTTTTGATCAGCAAATGATCAGGAACCGAAAAATATTCACTCATTCCGCCGTCTTCATGAACGCCCAATACGCTCAAGGAAACACAACAATTTGTTTTGTCCTGTCGACATGCAAAACAATTCCCGCAATATTTATAGGGAATGATTGTCAGCAAATCACCTTTTGAAAATCCAGGTGCATCTCCTTCTACATATTCTGCAGCCAATTCATGTCCCAGTACCCGTGGATATGAAAAATAGGGTTGTACACCTTTGAACGCATTCAAATCAGTGCCACAGATTCCAATCTGTCGTATTTTGACAATGGAGAAGCCTGGAATGACTTTGGGATGCTCTCTCTCCTCTGCTTGGAATGTTCCCGGGCGAATACATACAATCGATTTCATGGCAATTGAAAAATAATAAAAGAATTCTAATTCTAGTGAAAGTTTTAAATTGGGTAATAATCCTCGGACATGAAAAAAATCATTTTCCTGCTTGCGTTTTTGTTTGCTGCATTCATTGATTTTGCGCAGGTAACAAAAATGCCTGCCTACCCGTTGATCACACATGACCCATATTTCAGCATCTGGTCTTTCAGCGACCATGCATTTGAATCCAATACAAAACACTGGACCGGCA
>JBEAYH010000113.1:0-9018 GCA_041159435.1 Bacteroidota bacterium
TTCCCAGGTTGTAAAAAGAGCAGAAAGTTCAAAGTTTTATTCTCCCCTTGTGATGAACATTGCAACAAGCGAAGGAATAGATTTGAGTGAACTGGCATCCATCACCGGTACAGGAGCTGAAGGCCGGGTTACCAAAAATGATATACTGGGATATGTAGCCAACAAGAAAGGTGGTCAAACACGCTACGCGCCCCATACTTCTTCTGAGTACAACAATCCATCGAATTCTTCCATTTCAGCAGGGGGAATTACATCTGGTAATGTAGAGATCATTGAAATGGATCGCATGAGACGCCTGATTGCTGATCATATGACCAAAAGCAAATCTACCAGTGCGCATGTCACCAGCTTTGCAGAGGCAGATGTAACCAACATGGTGCAGTGGAGAGAAGCAAACAAAAAAATATTTGAAAAAAGGGAGGGAGAAAAAATCACTTTCACTCCTCTTTTCATTGAGGCAATTGTAAAATGCCTCAAGAAATATCCTCTGTTGAATTCAAGCGTTGTTGGCAACGAGATTCACGTTAAAAAAGATATCAATATTGGCATGGCCACTGCCTTGCCCAATGGAAATCTGATTGTTCCTGTCATTCAGCATGCAGATGAATACAATATTATTGGATTGACAAAGCAGGTAAATAGACTAGCCAACAATGCAAGAAACGGTAAACTACAACCTGCAGATACCCAAAGCGGAACATTCACATTTACAAACATAGGAACCTTTGGGAGCCTGATGGGTACTCCCATTATCAATCAGCCCCAGGTTGCGATATTGGCCATAGGCGCAATCAAAAAGAAACCAGTTGTTATTGAGACTGAACAGGGTGACAGTGTAGGAATCAGACAAATGATGTTTGTATCCATGTCATACGATCACAGAATTATCGACGGGTCACTTGGATCAATTTTTCTGAATGAATTTGTAAAATGCCTGGAGGAGTTTGACCCCTCCAGAGACATTTGATTTATTGCTCGTCAAGGTCCGTTTCCAATCCCCAACTGATTCCTTTTTCAACAGCAGGCAGTCCTTTGCTAAGCCATACAGCAGGCTTCTCCCCTTTTAATTTCCAATCAAAGAACTGTTGTTCCCTGATCTGAATATCTTTTCTGTTTTTTCTTTCAACCAGATTATGAGCCTCCCCATTGTAATTCAACATCCAAACTTTTTTACCCAATCTTCTCATGGCTGTAAACATTTCAATACCCTGGTACCAAGGAACTGCCCCATCTGCATCATTTGCCATGATAACGAGCGGTGTGCTCACTTTGGGCAAGGAAAAGAGTGGAGAGTTATCAAGATAAGATTTGGTGTCCTCCCAAAGGGTCGCTCCAATTCTGCTCTGGCTTCTTTCATATTGAAACTGGCGATTCATTCCACTTTCCCACCTGATTCCGCCATAAGCACTTGTCATGTTTGCAACTGGAGCGCCAGCCCATGCAGCAGCAAATAAATTTGTTTTGGTAATTATATAAGCCGCCTGGTAGCCTCCCCAGCTTTGCCCCTGCAATCCCATTTTGGTGCTGTCGACCCAACCCTTTTTCACCAAGGCTCTTGCTCCACTTACGATGTAGTCATAAGCCGATTTGCCAGGCAAGCCATTGGCATAGTGGATGTCGGGCGCCAGAACGATGTATCCTCTGCTCACGAAGAATGGAATATTCAATCGACTGGGTGTTGGTGCTGGTGCTATATAATTGTGCAAACCGTCTGAAAGTGTTTCGTAGAAATATACGATCAATGGATATTTTTTTCCAGGCTGAAAATCCTCTGGCCTGTAAACAATACCCGTTGCCTGTTTTCCGTTGTATGCCCTCCAGTTGAACAACTCAGCAGACATCCAATTATAGGCAGATTGTTGTGGGTTGATGTTACTCAACTGATGGTTGTTTTTAAAATCAGTCGTGTGATACAAGGTTGGTGACTGATTAAAATTTTCTTTTGTATAGATGAACTGTATTGCATTTTTTGCTTTGGATAGAAATCCTGCTGCATAAGCACCCATTTCCAACTGTTGAACGGGCTCATTTGAGCCAATTGTATATTGTCCAAAACCAGATTGTTTGTTCTTTTCATTGAACAAATTCAAATAAATGACTTGTCCATCTGAGAAGAATTTATTTTCAGGATCTGTTTCAATGTACCGATAACGGAGGTTTGATTTTCGGCCTGCTCCTTGGGTGATGGACATGGGTTCTTTCTTTCCGGTTGGATCCAGTTTCCAAATATCAAATCGATCATAGACCAAGAGTGCCTCATCCTTGTCCATCCATTTTACCATTCCATATGGTGTTGGTGCAGATGGCATATCGTATTCTTCATCGTATAATTTGAATGGCACTTTTTTACTGATGGGAATAATTTTTTGATCCGCATAGGTATAATAGCCTTTCTGCATCATGTCATACCAGTATATGTATTTCCCATTGGGAGATAGCTGAGCTTGTCCCAAGATATTGGATGCAATCAGCTTGCGCTGACCATTTGCAGGATCGATGGCATAAAAATCTTTTTTGGTGGCACCCTCCCATTGCATGGGTATTCTCTTGCCTTTGTCAGTCATGCCAAGAAACAAAGATCCATCTCCTTCATTCGAAACCATTACAGATGGAACATCTTTATCTGCCAGTTGAATGAATTGTTTTTTGTCTAATTCAATCATTGAAAGATAGGATCTCTTTTTTTCTTGATCGAGATTTTTCAGCTGATATGGTTGTAAATAATCATCATTGTAATGCCAGACATCGAGCCTGACCATATCCATTTCAACCAATGATGTATCTTTTACAGCAGGGATAGGCATGGTGCTAAGAAACAGCCTCTTTCCGGACTTGCTGAAGGACGGACTTGCATGTTCGCTGATTGTCCAATTCGCTTTCATACCAATGGTAAATTTATCAGCAATGACAACTGCTTCTTTGTCACCATTCTGCCAAAAATATAATTTGAAAAATTTTTGAGAAGATCGGATGACCGTATCTACTTCGGCGTGAAAAGCAACCTGGTAGCCATTTTCATCAACAGTTAGGTTTTTAATCAGATTTGCCTTTCGAAAAACAGTATCGAGCCTTTTTTCAGCTGACCTGAACAGCGTTACTTGTGGCTGAATGGACTTGTCTTTTTTAAAATGGGTAGATGCAGCAACAAGTAACTTGCCATTTTTACTCCAGGTATATTCAGATACCAGTTGTATGATTTTTTTGTATTCAGTCCCCAATTGGAGAATAACAAGATCCGTGCCTTCTTTGCTCATGCTGCTTTCATCTGAACCATTTTCAGCATCCTCTTCAGCCCATGCATCATCTCCTTCTGTGGCTGTCAATTTTCTTTTTTGCTTTTTATCAGGTGTTTGCTCTATGATGAGGGGGATTTTCTTTTTGCTTGAATCTTTTGGAACAGCAACTGCGGTATCTTTTTTAATACTTGGTTTGGAGGAGTCGGCAGTATTCAAGGCTGATAAATAAGCCAAAAACTGATTTTTTTCATTGAGTTTATACGATGTAACCGAAGGTATTTTACCCAATGACATAGCTGCAAGTGATAAAACACCTAGTGAATCCTTTGGCATTTCTTCGGCTTTTTTCTTCTTTATTTTGGCTTCACGGATTTGTTTGTAGAATGGCTTGATCTTGAATACCAAGAACTGGTTGTCATTTGAAAAACTTGCATTGTACCCGCGATCAATGATCATTTCAAGTGATTTGGATGCATTTTTTACAACCAGTTTTCCATCTCCTTCTTGCAGGTCAACTGTATAACATACCCATTCACCATTGTCTGATATCTTCTTCTCTCCCAGTGTTTCCCAGGTATCGTAGACAGAGTGGTCAAGTGGTTTTTTTTGAGCCTGTGATGTGAATGAGACAAGGCAAAGGCAAAAAACAGCTGCAATCAACAGTACACGAAGTTTCATAGAAAAATCTTTGTGTTGAAATTACTGATTTTATGAGTTATCTGGGGTTGCTAATTTCTGGCAGTTTGTTTATAGACCCTTAAAGTTTGTATTACAACAGTTAAAAAGATGATTGCTATGCCCATGTAAAAAGGAATTCCAACCTCTTTGTATTCTTTGAAAAAAACAAAAGCAAGTGCAATCCCATAAACAGGCTCTAGATTAAAGCTGAGATTTACTGTAAAAGGAGAAATTTTTGAAAGTGACCTTACGGAAAGATTGAAAGCCAACACAGTGCAAAAAAGACTTAATACAAGCAACCACAAGAAATCTGACCAAGAAGGCAGCAATTGTTCCGTTGGAACATACGCCAGGTAGAATGGCAACAAAAAACTGAGAATGAAAAATCCACCTGACATTTCATACAATGTAATTGTTTCCGGCTGATGTTTTTCCATCATTTTTTTATTTAGGATGGGAAAAACAGCTGCCAATAAGGAAGAAATCATTCCAAACACAATACCTGTTCTGAAATGCGGATCAAAATGAAACATCAAATAGATTCCTATGATCACCATGCAACCAAGTGCCAGTTCAATCCATTCGAATTTTCGTTTAGATATCAACGGATCAAGGATGGCGGAAAAAAATCCAATGGCAGAAAAACAAACCAAAGAGACAGAAACATTGGCGTATTTGATGCTTCCATAAAAAGATACCCAATGAAGTGCAATGACCCCTCCTATTCCCATCAGTACTGCTGCATCTGGCAAGCTGGTTTTGACCAACTTTTTTGTAATTAAAAAAAGTATCATCAATGCCGCCACAGCAAACATCATCCGATACCATACCAGCAGCGCCTCATTGAGTTCAATTAACCGTCCCAATATACCAGTAAACCCTGCTAGGAAAACAGCAGCGTGCAATTGCAGGAAAGCCTTTTTCATTTTTGTATAAGTTAGGCAGATTTTCGGATACGCCTCATGAAACTTCCAGAGAGATAATCAAATTGAAGTGCTAGTACACCCAACGCTGCTTCTTTAATGATTCCTTTTGACATTTTTGAAGCACCAAGTTCACGGTCCTGAAATACAATCGGGACTTCTTTTAGCTTAAAACCAAGATGCCATGCAGCGAACTTCATTTCAATTTGAAATGCATATCCAACAAATTTGATGGCATCCAAATTCATCTCACGAAGCACCTTGGATGCATAGCAAACAAATCCTGCGGTAGGATCTTTGATAGGCATGAATGTGAGCACACGGCTGTAGAGAGAACCAGTCAATGAAATGATCTTTCTTGTTAAAGGCCAATTCCTGAAAGCTCCTCCTTTTACGTACCGTGAACCAATTGCCACATCTGCACCTTTCATACAGGCTGCCAGCAAGCGATTCAGATCTTGTGGATCATGAGAGAAATCGGCATCCATTTCAAACATATAATCATAACCGTGCTCAAGCCCCCACTTGAATCCAGTGATGTAAGCCGTACCCAATCCGAGTTTACCCGGACGCTCAATGAGATGCAGCAAATCACCTTTTGAATGTTGAAGTTCTTTGACAATGACTGCTGTTCCATCTGGAGAAGCATCGTCTATTACCAGGATATGATAATCATTTTGAAGATTGAAAACAGCATCAACGATCAGCCTTATATTTTCTTTCTCCTTGTAGGTGGGTATGATAACGAGTTTTTTCAATGCCAACGGATCTATGGATGTTTGGATTTTAACATGGTTCGGTTGAAGATCTCGGTTAGCTTTTGTTTGGTGTGCAGGGCAAAATCACTTTTCATCATCCAATCGTAATAGGATGGTTCATTCCTCAGTACATCTTCTACTTGTTTGCCTTTGTGCTTGCCGAAGTTAAAGATTTCCCTGCCGTTTTCCATGATCATTCTTCTTGGAAAATCAACAATTTCTTCTTCACCAATAACTTTAAGAACTGAGTCAACAGAGTTACCAAGACTCTCATATTTGTTCAGTTGAGCGAGGAATACCTCCCAAGTTGCTGTGACATCTGCCTCAGCGCTGTGTGCGTTTTCCAAGTCCTTGCTGCAGTAAAACTTGAATGCTGCAGAAAGATTCCTGGGCTCCATAAGGTGGTATATCTTTTGTACATCTAAAAATCTCTTGTCATTCGTATTGAACTCCAAACCTGCTCTCAGAAACTCTTCCACCAGCAAAGGCCAATCAAATTTGTTTGAATTGTACCCCCCCAGATCAGCACCCTCCATGAACTGACGGATTTCGTTGGCAACCTGTTTAAAACTTGGAGCATCTTTTACCATTTCGTCTGTGATGCCATGAATAGCGGAGGATTCATTTGGAATGGGACGTTCAGGATTGATCAACTTTCTTTTCATAAGGCGATTTCCATCTATTGAAATCTTCAACATGGCAATCTCCACAATTCTGTCTTGGGTAAAACTAAGTCCAGTCGTTTCTAAATCAATAAAAACCAGGGGTTTTTGTAGCACAATCTGCATTATGGTATAATATAATTGGTAAATTTTTAAAAATAGTGAAAGAAAATTTAACAGGAATATTATTCAACGAATTTATTTCGATGAATTATATTTGTGAACAACCTTTTACACATGAAACGTGTTATTTTTCTTTTTGTTTTGGGTATTATCACATTGTCTGCTGTATCCTGCATGAGCGCCAAGGGCAATGCCAAGGGAGGTTGTCAAATCACCAGAAACCTGGTGGGATACAAATAAAAGATTCATCGCTCTAACTCTTTAAATATTGCATATGAGAAAACTACTCATGTTTTTGATGGTATTACTTAACAACGCAGTAATGTCGCAGGAAGACTCAACAGAAGTATTTGATTACAGTAAGTTTGGTGATGCCGAGGGTGTGAAGCGGTTTTGTACCCAAAAAGTACTGAACCAATCCGCGCAACGCATAGTGAGTATTGGATACGAATACAATGGAAGTTTTAGCATGCCTGATGTGAGACTTTCCTATATGTTACCAGCATCTCAAAATTTTACTGTCAACAAGGTCTCAGCAATTCGTGCACAGGTCAATATCCCTGTAATATCCACCAACAAATTCATTTGGCAGTTGGGAGCCAATTATTGGGGAAGTAAATATGCTGTCGAAAATCCAGGCACCAATTTATTTGCGAAATCTCTGCATGAGGGAACCATGACCAGTGCAGGAATCAATTCAACCTTTTTTAAACCATTGAATGAAAAGAATTTTCTCATCATTCAGGGCAGTGCAGATGCAAATGGAATATTCAAAAGTATGGGTGATGTGAATGGAAAATCAATCACTTTCAGCGCAACGGCCATCTATGGATGGAAAACTTCAGAGAAAAACATGATCGGTACTGGTTTGGCCAGAACCTATCGCGCAGGACAAGTCATTCATTTGCCGGTTCTTTTCTGGAATAAAACATTCAATGATAAATGGGGAATGGAATTATTGCTTCCAGCAAGAGGCTTTTTGAGATACAATGTTTCTACCACCAACATGTTCCAGGCCGGATTTGAGTTGGAGGGCAATCAGTTTTGGATGAATCTTCCCAACAGCAAAAATGGAAGTGTATTTATACAGCGAGGTGAAATGAAGCCCAGGATCATGTGGGATAAAAAAGTCAGTGGATTCATATGGTTGAATGCTCAAGCCGGACTCCGCTACAATTGGAGGTTTGATGTGATGGATGAATACGATGCCAGAAAAGAGACGCTGCGTTATTTTACCAGCAATCTGGGCAATCCCTTCTACTTTAATATCAGTTTGAACTTAGTTTCTCCTTAAAAAAATCAAATAAAAAAGCCCTGCTGATGCAGGGCTTTTTGTTTAAGCTCGTAGCATTTTATTTTGAGACCTGTCTTGTCCAGGTATCAGTTCTTCCTATCAAAGAAACGCCAATAAACCCTCTAACTTCCAATGTATTTGCATTGTTCATTTTGATGGTACAGGAGTATGTATTGCCATTTTTAGGATCATAAATATTTCCTTCATCCCATACATTGTTCCCTTTGAATACAAATCCCCACACATTGATGAGTCCCAGGATTGCCCTGGATCTAACTGTTTCGTCGGGATGGTTTTTGTCAACTTTTGGTTTTCCTGTCTCGGGATCGATCGGCTCTTTCAGCCAAACTACTTTGCCCTGATATTTGTCTCCATTTTTATAGATGCGCACCATTGCGTTGCCTTCTCCTGTTTTCCATACTCCAACGATGGCCTCAGGATTGTCTTCGATGGATTTGAACGAAGTAGAGAAGGAAAAAGCAACCAAAGCAATCATTGAAAGTACAAGCATCTGCAATGTGGACTTGAACAAAGTCTGAATTTGATGAGCAATCATTTTCATAATAAACTGTTTGTTTTCAAGACAAATATAGAAAAACTGATTTCCTAAAAGCGAAAATTGATGTCAGATTCCCAATGCAGCGGGGAAATGAACCTTGAAAATAAATGGTGGAGCTGGTGGGATTCGAACCCACGTCCAAACATATTCCCGGAAAGCTTTCTACATGCTTATTTCAGCATTGATTGTCGGAATCAGGCAGGAGCTGAGCAAACCAACCGGATCCTTAGCTGTATGGTCTTGATCAACCGTCACAGCCTTCGGTTGAAGCATCCTTGTTTTTTTTGATTCAGCAGGGTGACTTGGCAAAGGAATGCCCGTCAGCCGGCTATAATGGATGCGCTAATCACTGATTAGGCAGCCATGGCGTAAGTATTCTCGCCATTTATGGTTTTCGTATTCAGATTAAAGTGCAACATACGCAACGCACTGCATGCTTACTTTCAAAGATCTACGCTGTCAAAACCGGTCAGCCCCATTTTGATCATGCAAAGTTACAAAATTGTGGCAAAGCATTTGTTAAAAGCAAAGAATGGGCTACATTTGCACTCCCAAGCCCAGATGGCGGAACTGGTAGACGCGCTAGACTCAAAATCTGGTTATCGCAAGGTAGTGCAGGTTCGATTCCTGTACGGGGCACGACCCCGGTGATTTATTCATCGGTATTTTTTTTTGCTTCGTACAACAATTAGTGCAAAAAAAACGGAACTGGTGGACCCAGTTCCGCGATTCAGCAGTTTTTAATCCTTTTACAGATCTTATACTCTGCTTAACTCTTACCGGCA
>JBEAYH010000160.1:0-2622 GCA_041159435.1 Bacteroidota bacterium
GGATATGGAAGGTATGCGCAAGATGTGCTTGTCCCTTCTTTTATTGCAGCCTATACCAAGCAGGATCCCAAAAATATCTCCTTGCTGAACACAGGAGAAACCGGTTCAGTAAAAACCAATCCTTTCAAGGGATATATGCCCAAACCCAATTGGAGAATTACCTATAATGGTCTGAGCAAAATACCTGGAATAGAAAATATATTGAGCAATTTCACGTTGAGTCATGCCTACAATTCAACATTGAGCATGAACAGCTTTAACTCAGCATTGCTGTTTCAAGATACTTTGCTGTATGGATTCCCCTCTTTTGTTGATACCATCACAGGAAATTTCATTCCATATTTTCTCGTACCGAATCTTTTGATATCAGAACAATTTGCACCATTGATCGGAATTGATTTCAGCACGCCCAGTCAATTATCAGGACGATTTGAATACAAGAAATCTAGACAACTGAGTTTAAGTTTATCAGATTTTCAACTGAGTGAAGTGCACTCAACGGAAATAACATTTGGAATGAGATGGAGAAAACGAGGCGTCAACCTACCCTTTAACCTAAACTTTGGAAACAAAGATCAAAGCCAGGGTCAAGGCGGATCTCCCTCTGGCAGTGATATTACATTTGCATTGGACTTTAGCATCCGAGATGACATCAATTCAAATTCACGACTGGATCAACAAAACGCATATGCAACAGGTGGACAAAAAGTAATCAGCATTCGTCCAACAATTGATTATGTCCTGAACAACAGAATCAACCTTCAATTGTATTTTGACCAGCGACGGGTAAGTCCCTATATATCTAATTCAGCACCTTCTGTTAATACAAGAGGCGGACTTCAAGTCAGGATCTCACTTGCGCAATAAATAGAAAGAATTGGCTTGAGATGTGCAAGTCATGACCAGGCTGTTGATGCAAACATGTTCAGGCAGGTTTGCACAATAGTAGGCTGTATCAGCTACATCATCAGCCTTCAATGGCTGATAGCCATCGTATACAGTCTTTGCCATTGATGCATCTCCCTTGAAACGAACGATTGAAAATTCTGTTTCAGCAGCCCCGGGATGAATGGCAGTTACTTTAATTTTATGCCGGAGCATATCGATGCGCATCGCTTGGCTGATTGCCTCTACAGATGTTTTAGTCGCGCAATACACATTTCCTTTTTCATAGACTTCTTTTCCCGCTGTAGATCCAATATTTATAATATGTCCACCCCCTCTTTTTATTAAATAGGGAAGCACAGCTTTTGTTACATACAGCAACCCTTTCAGATTGGTATCAATCATTGTTTCCCAATCGTCCAAATTGGCTTCATCAAAATAATCTCTACCAAGTGCAAGTCCAGCGTTGTTGACCAATACATCAATGTCAGCAAGGTGTTCATCGTCGGAAAGTGCATCAAAAACTTCTTTCTTGTTTTGCACATCAAATACTTTCACAAGCACTTCCACGCCAAAACCATCTATAAGCTCTTTCGCAAGCTCATTCAACTTCTCCTCTCTTCTGCCAGTTATGACGATATTCCACCCTTCTTTTGCAAATCGATGGGCCATCGCTTTTCCAAATCCAGAGCTCGCTCCGGTTATCAAGATTTTTTTACGCATGATGATTGACTTTTTTAGATAGGATCCAATATCTGAAAGAAATTAAAAGGATCAGAGGATATAAAGCTGTATTGATGATTCCTATATTGGTGAGGGATATGGCAAGCAGTATCAACAGTAGAATGCTCCATATTTTGAAGAATGTACGCATCCATTCCTGCATATTGTTCAGCTTGAATGCAAAGAAAACATTGAGAGGTAAAGCCCAAATAAGATTGAGATTATAGGAAAAGCTTTGATGATCTGTACCAAACCACATGAACAGTAAAAACAAGCCCAGCAGCCCTGTTACGATCAACCATATCCTATCAGATAATGCTTGCAGAGAAGAAAAATAAAATGAAGGAATCAACAGAATAATACTCAAAACAGACAATACAAACAATGGATCAAGATAAAATGGATTTCTTTCAGGAGCAGGTTGCATGTCAGCCAATACGTCTGTATTTCTTTTCTCAAGCTTCCCCTGCTTTGTTACAGACAATGATACCCCTTTGAAAAGAAAATCAGGCAAAAACATGGATTCTATTTGTGTCATAGGTATATCAGCACCCAAACCCAATAAAAGATCGATACCCAGGGCAGTCCAATGCATTTGAGCACGATTCAAGTAAACATGGAGGTGATCCCGAAATGTTTGTCCCTGTTGCATGAAAACAGGAATCTGATATGCATCGTATTGATTCGCCTGAAAAATGATGTCTCTCAACCTTGTTGTACAGTTGTCGAACAAGAAATCGTATTTGTAATACCTGTTTTCTTCACGAACATTTTCAAACAGACTGGCCTGTATTTTTCTTTTTTCCTCCTGGCTGATATTCAGTACTTGTTCTTGGACACCTCTTTTGAAATACTGGTATTCAAATAGAAAATCGCTGTAGCTAACCTGGCTGACAAAATAGAGTAATTTTCCCCGAATAAATTTTGTGTAGAAATCAGGGTCGTTGAAATCAAATGTGCCATAATTGTATACAATGTCAGTCCCTGCAGCTGAATCAACGATGCGCAATGCGT
>JBEAYH010000183.1:0-8833 GCA_041159435.1 Bacteroidota bacterium
ATTGATTTTGCGCAGGTAACAAAAATGCCTGCCTACCCGTTGATCACACATGACCCATATTTCAGCATCTGGTCTTTCAGCGACCATGCATTTGAATCCAATACAAAACACTGGACCGGCAAGGATCACGCAATTTTAATTACTGCGCAGGTTGATGGGAAAATTTTTCATCTGATGGGGAAGAAGGAAAATGAATCCATCCAAAATGCAAAGCAAAGCGCATTGAAAGTTACAGCAACTTCTACACAGTATCAGTTTGAATGCAACGGAAGCATAATTGGAGTTGATTTTTTGTCGCCGTTGATAGCAGATGACTTGAATCTTTTTTCCCGACCCCTGTCTTACATTGATTTTTCATCTAAAAGCATGGATGGCAAAAAACACGAGATTCTGATGGAAGTAAAAATCAGCAGTGATATTGCCGTGAATGAAAAAATGGAGCCGATCTCTTTTTCAAATGGAACAAATCAATCGGTTCAATTCATCAAAGTTGGAACCAACGAACAAAAAGTATTGGGAAAGAAAGGTGACAATGTGAGAATCAACTGGGGATTTGGATATCTCGCAACAGCTGATACAAAAACTACCCTGAAGGGCATTGATCATTACATGTCAGCAACATTTAGACTCTCTGCAACCAAAGACAGAGCTGCGCGCAATTACCTGATGGTAGCATACGACGATGTTTATTCTATCCAATATTTCGGTGAAAATTTGGAAGCATGGTGGAAAAAATTATACGGCAACATTGAAAACTTGCTTCTCACTGCCGAGAAGGAACATACGGGTGTGGTTGCAAAATGCAAGGCATTTGATGAAAACTTATACAACGAAACACTGAAGGCAGGAGGAAAAAACTATGCCGAGCTTTGCATCGCTGCATACCGCCAATCACTTGCTGCACACAAGTTGGTGAGAGGCAAAAACAATGAAGTGCTGTTTCCTCAGAAAGAAAATTTCAGCAATGGTTCCATTTGGACTGTAGATGTAACCTACCCTTCAGCACCATTGACATTGATCTACAATCCTGCATTATTAAAAGGAATGGTTGAACCACTTATTGATTATAGTGAGAGTGGAAAATGGACAAAGCCTTTTGCTGCGCATGACTTAGGAACTTATCCCTTGGCAAACGGACAAACTTATCCAGAGGATATGCCAGTTGAAGAAGCTGGTAATATGATTTTATTAACTGCCGCAATTTGTAAAGCAGAAAAGAATTTTTCGTTTGCAAAAAAACATTGGAATACACTTACACAATGGGTTGAATTTTTAGTGAAAGATGGATTTGATCCAGCCAATCAACTGTGTACAGATGATTTTGCAGGTCACCTTGCCAGGAATGTAAACTTATCTATGAAAGCCATTACCGGTATTGGCGCTTATGCACAAATGGCAAAGGGTCTGGGTGAAACAACAACATCATCAAAGTATGCTGCAATTGCTAAAGTATATGCTTCCAAATGGATAAGCATGGCGGATGAGGGTGATCATTTTGCATTGACATTTGATAAAAACAATACCTGGAGCCAGAAATACAATCTTGTTTGGGACAAACTCTTAAAGCTGGATTTGTTTCCCAACAGTATTTATGAAAAGGAGATCAAGTACTACTTGACCAAACAGCAGCCATTTGGACTTCCGCTGGATAGTAGAAAGACTTATACAAAAAGCGATTGGATTCTGTGGACAGCCACTCTTGCAAATAATCAAAGTGATTTTGATGCACTCATAGATCCTGTTCATCGTTTCATGACATCAACTCCTACGAGAGTCCCCATGAGCGATTGGCATGAGACCACCAATGGCAAACAGGTGGGATTTCAAGCAAGAAGTGTTGTTGGAGGATATTTCATCAAATTGCTCGAACAAAAATGGAAATAAAACCCAATTGAATGACCAATGAACATCACTCGCTCGATCTAAATAAAAGACTGGCCTCACTTGATTTCATGAGAGGCTTGATCATGGTTTTGCTCATGCTGGAATCAACTGGACTTTACAATGTTTTATACGACCAAACGAAAGATTCATCTTGGGGATTGCTGTTTGGACAATTCCATCATCATCCATGGAATGGTCTGAGATTGTGGGATTTGATTCAACCCGGATTCATGTTTATTGCAGGAACAGCAATGGCATATTCGGTAACAGGAATGAAGGAGAAGGGAATACCCCGTTCAAACATAAGCAGCAAAATATTCAAACGTTGCGGATGGTTGTTTTTTTGGGGAGTGCTCAATTATGCAGTGAGGAAATCTGGACTCTCATTTGAATTATGGAATGTACTTACACAGTTGTCTTTTACCATTCTTGTTGCTTACCTGATTTTTGAATGGAAGTACACTTATCAAATTTTATTTGCATGTACATTATTGGTGTTTACTGAACTATTGTACCGGTATTCAAATGTGTCAGGCTTTGATCAGCCATTTACTGATCAAAAGAATTTTGGGAATTACATCGATCTGCTATTGATGAATAAGATCAACAAAGGCGGATGGGTAGCTATCAATTGTATTCCAACTGCTGTTCATACCATTGCAGGAGCATTGGTTGGAAAATTATTGATAACAAGCTCCAATAACAAGACAAAAACAATTGTATACTGGGGCATATGCGCTATTGCCTTAGGATACATCATGGACATTGCTGGTATCACCCCTATCATTAAAAGAATTGCGACCAGTTCATTCACACTTGCCTCCCTAGGCTGGTGTTTGTTAAGCCTTGCAGCGTGCTATTATTTCATTGATGTAAAGAAGTCAAAGGAAAATCTTTTCTTCTTCCAGGTTGTCGGCATGAATTCAATTTTTATTTACCTTTTTTTCGAAATCGTAGGAGACCGGTGGTTCAATGGCTATATTGGAGCCATTGCGAAAGGCTTGATGGAAATCATTCATATAGACCCATGGATTCAATCCATCATGACATGTATTGTGATATTCCTGCTCGAATGGAGCATCTGTCTTTTTCTTTACAGAAAAAAGATTTTTTTCAAATTATAAAACCAACAATATTTTGAAACGCATTTTAAGTTTACTCGTTTTATTTTTCATTTGCAATGCTTCTATTGCCCAGAACATCCGGCCATTTCAAAATGAAATTAATGCTTTTAAAAAGCAGGACAGCTTGAATCCTCCGCCACACGATCCCATTCTATTTGTAGGCAGTTCATCATTCACAAAATGGAAATCAATTAATAAAGATTTTCCTGGTTATCCAATTGTGAACAGAGGCTTTGGAGGGTCAAGATTGTTGGATGTCATTCATTTTGCAGAGGAAACCATTTTCACATATCAACCAAAGCAGATTTTCATCTATTGCGGCGAGAATGATTTAGCAATGGATTCAACAGCAACGCCTTCCGTTTTATTGGAGCGATATCAAACACTCCATAAAATGATCCGTGATAGACTGGGAAAAAAATTACCGATTGTATTTGTATCCATCAAGCCAAGCATATCAAGATGGAAATTGGAGCAAACATATTTGGCCACAAATCAACTTATTCAAGAATTTCTATCATCCGACAGATATGCAAAGTATTTGGATGTGCACCAAGCCATGTTGGATGAAAACAAAGAGGTATTGAAAGATATTTTCATTGAAGACAAGCTGCACATGAACGAGAAGGGATATGCAATTTGGATCAACATTATCGGTCCACTGTTACTAAAATAAAAAAGCGGCTACTTTATGAAAGTAACCGCCTGTTGTAGTCCGTAGGGGAATCGAACCCCTCATTCCTCCGTGAAAGGGAGGCGTCTTAACCGATTGACCAACGGACCATCCTCGAAAGGAACGCAAAGGTAAGTTCTTATAGAATTATGGCCAAAAAAACTGGAATAGTTCTTAACTTCGCCCCACTTTTTTGACACTAAAAGCAATCAATCATGAGCACAGTTAAAGTAGCCATCAATGGATTCGGGAGAATAGGCCGCCTCGCTTACCGCCAGATATACAACATGCAGGGCATCGATGTTGTTGCCATCAATGACCTTACCAGTCCAAAAGTATTGGCACATCTTCTAAAATATGATACTGCACAGGGCCGCTTTGAAAAAGACGTAAAAGCAACTGATAATTCTATCATTGTGGACGGACACGAGGTTAAAATATATGCCCAAAAAGATCCTGCCCAAATTCCTTGGGGTGCACATCAAGTGGATGTAGTGCTCGAGTGTACTGGATTTTTCACTGATAAGGATAAAGCTGCTGCTCACCTTACAGCTGGAGCAAGAAAGGTTGTAATTTCTGCACCTGCAACAGGAGATTTAAAAACAATTGTATTCAATACCAACCACGATATCCTCGATGGCTCTGAAACAATAATCAGTTGTGCATCTTGTACCACCAACTGCCTCGCTCCCATGGCCAAGGTATTGGAAGATAAGTATGGCATCCTCACAGGATTGATGACCACTGTACACGCATATACAAACGATCAAAATACGCAGGATGCACCACATCCCAAAGGCGATCTCCGCAGAGCACGTGCTGCCGCACAAAACATTGTTCCAAATAGCACCGGTGCTGCAAAAGCAATTGGACTCGTGCTTCCTTCATTGAAAGGAAAATTAGATGGAACTGCTCAACGCGTTCCAACATTGACTGGATCATTGACAGAACTAACAGTAATTCTCAATAAAAAAACTTCTGCCGAAGAAATCAATGCTGCCATGAAAGCTGCAGCCAATGATAGCTATGGATATACAGAAGATGAAATCGTATCCGGTGATGTAATTGGCATCAGCTATGGTTCATTGTTCGATGCTACCCAAACCAAAGTACAAACAGTGGGAGATCATCAGCTTGTAAGAACTGTGAGCTGGTACGACAATGAGATGAGCTATGTGAGTCAGCTTGTCCGCACTGTGAAATATTTTGCGCAGCTAATAACTAAATAACAATACTTCACTTCAACCCGGCAGCCAACCTGCCGGGTTTCTTTTTAAATTTCAGTCATGTACACATTCAGCAAAACAAATTTCGGAGGGAAAAAAGCATTGGTAAGGGTTGACTTCAATGTACCATTGGATGAAAACTTTAATGTTACAGACGATACAAGGATGCGTGCTGCCCTTCCTACCATTCAAAAGATTCTTAAAGATGGAGGAAGTATTATTCTAATGAGTCACCTTGGAAGACCAAAAGATGGTCCAACCAATAAATATTCATTAAAACATTTGGTGAGTCACCTACAGGATTTGGTTGGAAAACAACACCCTGTATTGTTTGCTGATGATTGCATAGGTGCAACTGCTGAAAAAGCGGCCAATGATTTAAAAGCAGGAGAAGTGCTGCTTCTTGAAAACCTTCGTTTCTATAAAGAAGAGGAAAAAGGCGACATGGGATTTGCAGAAAAATTGCATAAACTGGGCGATGTATATGTAAATGATGCTTTTGGGACTGCACACCGCGCACATGCTTCCACCGCCATCATCGCTGACTTCTTTGATTCTGATAAAAAAATGTTTGGACTGCTGATGGAAAGCGAGGTGAGCAGCGCAGAAAAAGTACTCCTGAAATCTGAAAAACCATTCACTGCAATCATCGGCGGCGCAAAAGTTTCTGACAAAATTTTGATCATTGAAAATTTATTGAACAAGGCTACCGATATCATCATCGGAGGTGGAATGGCATATACATTCTGGAAAGCACAGGGAAAACAAATTGGAAATTCATTGTGCGAAGAAGATCGCTTGACACTTGCTGCAGAGCTGTTGGAAAAAGCAAAATCAAAGGGTGTCCGCATTCATTTGCCAATGGACAGTACGATTGCAGATAAATTTTCCAATGATGCAAACACCACCAATTGTGAGAGCTATGGAATCCCTGATGGTTGGATGGGCTTGGACATTGGTGAAAAAGCAAGAGTTGATTTCAGGAATGTTGTTCTTAACAGCAAAACTATTTTATGGAATGGCCCCATGGGTGTATTCGAAATGGCGAAATTTCAGGAAGGAACAAAGGCCATTGCCGAAGCTGTAGCTGAAGCTACCCAAAACGGAGCCTTTTCTCTTGTGGGGGGCGGCGACAGCGTGGCTGCCGTTAACCAATTCGGCTTCAACGAAAAAGTCAGCTATGTATCCACTGGCGGTGGCGCCATGCTGGAGTTTTTTGAAGGGAAAGTCCTTCCAGGAATCGCTGCCATTAAAAATTAACCGTCCATCACATTGCACAAAGGTTAACAAAAGCTTGATGGCTTTTGGTATATCTTTACACCCTTAACTTATACTACTATGAGCACACGTAACATTGTTCTGATTAGCATCGTAGCTTTTATCCTTCTTTTGGGAGGATGTGGTTGCAGTGGTTACAACGGACTTGTACAAAAAGATCAAAATGTAAAATCAAAATGGGCGAACGTTGAGAGTGATTATCAACGCAGAGCTGACCTGATTCCAAATTTGGTAAACACTGTCAAAGGTGCTGCCAACTTCGAACAAGAAACCATCACTGCCGTAATTGAAGCTAGATCAAAAGCAACACAAACAACTGTGAATGCAAACGATCTCTCTCCTGAAAAAATTGCTGAATTTCAAAAAGCACAAGGACAACTCAGCGGCGCCATCGGAAGATTGCTGGTGAGTGTTGAAAGATATCCTGAATTAAAAGCAACTGAAGCCTTCCGTGATCTCCAGGCACAATTGGAAGGAACAGAAAACAGAATCAAGGTGTCAAGAAATGATTTCAATGCTGCTGTACAGGACTACAATACCAGTGTGAAAAAATTCCCTATGGTGCTCTTCAGCGGATTGTTTGGATTCACTGAAAAAGGATACTTCACAGCAGAAGCTGGTTCAGAGAAAGCACCTACAGTTGACTTCAATAAATAAACTGTGAACATATTATCACTCTTTACCGGCAGAAAAAAATCATTTTTCTCGAAGGAAGATGAAGAACGGATGGTGCAAGCCATCCGTTCTGCTGAAAAGCAAACCAGTGGAGAAGTGCGCCTCTACATTGAAAGCCATTGCTCTTTTATCAACCCCATTGACAGAGCGAAAGAACTTTTTACAGAACTGAAGATGTCTGAAACAAAAGACCGCAATGCAGTGCTGCTGTATTTCGCCATGAAAGATCGTCAGATGGCTATTTGGGGAGATGAAGGCATCCATCAAAAAATGGGACAGGCATTTTGGGAAAAAGAAGTCGCCACCATTTTAAGTGAATTCAAAAGCAATCATTTCTTAGAAGGGATTTGCCACATGATCCACGATGTTGGTGAAGCACTGAAAACACATTTTCCTTATGCTTCAGATGATAAAAATGAATTAGACGACAACATTGTTTTTGGAAAATGATCAAACAGCTGTTCACCATATTGTCCTTTCTTATTTGTGCATCATCGTTTGCGCAAATTGAAAAAGAACTTCCCCTCAGACCCAATCCTCCCACATTGGTAGTAGATTATACGAATACCCTCAGTGCTGATCAGACATATGCGCTGGAACAAAAACTAACGACGTTTGATGATTCCACTTCCAGCCAAATATCGGTTGTCATCTTAGAAAGCACAGGTGACAGAGATATTGCGGATTTTGCATTTGCTTTGGGCAGGGCATGGGGAATTGGAAACAAAGAATTCAACAATGGAATTCTGGTATTGGTTGCAAAAAATGACAGGAAGATTTTTATCGCAACAGGCTATGGACTCGAAGGTGCACTGCCAGACGCATTGGCCAAACAAATCATTGCCAATGAAATCAGACCCAACTTTCGTGAAAACGATTTTTACCGTGGATTGGATGAGGGAACCAATGCCATCATCCAAGCCATTCAAGGGGAGTACAAAGCACCTGAAGGATACAACAGCAAAGAGAAGAGAGGTATCCCCGGGATCGTGATCGTCATCATCGTGCTCATCATCATGTCCATCTTCAGAAGAGGCGGAGGTGGAGGTGGTCACTTCAACAGACGTGGCTATCACCGTGGCAGCGGCATGTGGCTCTTCCCTGGTGTTGGTGGATTCGGAGGTGGTTTTGGTGGCGGAGGCAGCAGCAGTGGAGGCTTCGGAGGATTCGGAGGCGGAAGTTTTGGTGGCGGTGGTGCAGGGGGAGATTGGTAAGAATACAGAAGGATGATAATCATGGGAAATACAGTTGACAGTTAACTGTTAACGGTTAACTGTCAACAGTCAACTGTTAACCCAGGCCCATCTCCTGATGCATATCTGGAATTTCAACATCGGTAAATCCTTTTCTCAGCAATCTTTCTCTGAAATCAATTTGCACAGGGTATTCGCCGTGTACCAAAAAAAGTTTTCTCACAGCTTTTGGATCCTGGCAAGATAAAAATTGAGAAAGATCCTCATAGTCGCCATGCGCGCTCATGCTCCTGATACTGGCGACTTCCGCGTGAATTTCATGTTGCACGCCATAGATGCTGACTTCCTTTTTCCCGGATTGCAATCTTGCCCCAAGTGAATGAGGTTCACAATATCCAGTCAACAAAATAGTATTTCTAGAATTTTCAATGGTATTGCTGATATGGTGTTTCACCCGCCCGGCATCTGCCATCCCACTTGCAGAAATGATCACACATGGTTCATTGCGAAAATTCAACAACTTGGATTCATCCACTGTTTTGATATACCTCAATCCTGCGAACTTGAAGGGATCTTCATCTTTTTCCAATACTTTTCGAATCCGGGGATTGAAATACTGCGGATATTTTTTTACAATTTCGGTTGCTTCGACACTCAGTGGACTATCAACAAAATAGTCCAGTTCCGGCAATCTCCGTTCGAGCTCCAACTGATTCAAAGCATAGAGCAACTCCTGTGTCCTTCCAACGCTGAAAGCAGGAATCACCAACTTCCCCTTTT
>JBEAYH010000189.1:0-11232 GCA_041159435.1 Bacteroidota bacterium
GACTTAAAAGCACCTGACTGAAAATCAGCAATGCATCAACATTTTCTTCCCCCTTGATCAAGATAACAAGCATGGCCGGCACAACTGCAACCAAACGTGTGATCAATCGCCTTACCCAGGGAGTAATTCTCAAATGAAGATATCCCTCCATCACAATTTGTCCCGCAAGTGTACCGGTAATGGTAGAGCTTTGTCCGGATGCAATCAATGCGATGGCAAACAGCATGGGCGCGAGATGGGTTCCAAGTATCGGGGCGAGCATTTCATGTGCCTGCTTGATTTCAACCACATCGGTTCTCCCTGTCTTGTAAAATGCTGTTGCGGATAATATCAAAATAAAAGCATTTACAAAGAAGGCTGCATTCAATGCAATGGCACTGTCAATAAAATTTAATTTCAGCGCTTTCTTGATTCCTTCAGTATTTCTTTTGATTTTTCTGGTTTGTACAAGTGCAGAATGGAGATACAGATTATGTGGCATAACAGTTGCTCCGATGATTCCGATTGCTATGTAGAGCGCTTCTTCATTTGGAAGGCTTGGAATAAAACCCCTGGCAATTTCATTTAAATTGGGTTTTGCAATAAACATTTCAGACAAAAAACTGAATCCAATGATGGCAACCAAACAAATGATAAACGCCTCCATTTTTCTGATACCCAGCCGCTGCAATAAAAGAAAAAGGAAAGTATCTGCAACAGTCAATGAAATGCCCCACATCAAAGAAAGTCCAGTCAAAAGTTGAATACCAATGGCCATCCCCAATATTTCAGCAAGGTCTGTCGCAGCAATGGCTATCTCTGCCAATACATAAAATACAAAGTTGATATAACGTGGATAGGTTTCTCTGTTTGCCTGAGCAAGATCTCTCCCTCTTACAATACCCAGTCTTGCTGACAAACTTTGCAATAACAGCGCCATCATATTGCTCATCAGCAATACCCAAATAAGTGTATAGCCAAATTTGCTGCCCCCCGCTAAATCAGTAGCCCAGTTGCCAGGATCCATGTACCCGACACTTACAAGATATGCAGGTCCAAAGAATGCCAATATTCTTTTGATGCCATTCCGCTTTCTTGTATCTACACTTTGATTGACCTCTCCAAGTGATGTGAATTCCTGATGAAGATTTCTTGCCATATCGTCTACGAATCTAAAAATAATTTAGGCTCAACAGATAAATAGTTGCGTTAACTTTATTTAAATATGCTTTCCAGATGAAAATTGAAAAATTATTTGGTCCCATTCCCGCTACTTATACACCCATGCAGCCCGATGGCCATTTGAATCTTGATTTGATAGATGATTATTATGCACTTTTGGTTCGCAATCAAATCCATGCCATTTTTATTTGCGGAACGACAGGAGAAGGAGAGTTGTTAACCATGGAAGAAAGAAAACTGGTTGCAGAGAAATGGTTATCTGTATCTCAAAATAATAAAGCGTTTAAGGTCATCGTTGTAGTTGGCTCCAATAGAATACATGAATCAATTGAGCTGGCGCAACATGCCCGTCACCATGGGTGCTATGGCATTTCATATATCTCGCCTTACTATTACAAACCATCTTCTATTACTGAACTTATCGCGTGTTGTAAAAAAGTTGCAGCTGCTGTTCCTGATATTCCTTTCTATTATTATCATATACCAATTCTTACCCATGTAAGATTTCCAATGATTGATTTCATGGAGCATGCAATTCAGTCGATCAGCAATTTTGCAGGCATTAAATACTCTGATGAAGACCATGTTGATTATTTGAAATGTCTTGAGTACCGTCAGGGGACATACAACGTATTCTGGGGGAAGGATGAAACGTTGCTGAGTGCACTTTCAATTGGAGCCGTTGCAGCAATTGGAAGTACATATAATTATATGTCACCTCTCTACATGCAGTTGATGCAGGCCTTTCAATCAGGCGACCTGTCTGCTGCAAAATCCCTTCAATTAAAATCTATTCAGGTTGTCAATCTCCTGAATAAATATACCGGCTTGTCAACAGGAAAATATTTCATGGGTATGCTGGGGGTTGACTGTGGACCCAGCAGGCATCCACTGAAAAATTTATCAGAAGCTGAGAAACATGCATTGCAAGAGGAATTAAATAGTCTAGGATTTTCTAACTTTTGCATGCAATGAAAACCCGTCGCTCTTATCCTTGGATTATTACAATCATGTTGGCAGTTGTTGCCATGCTGAATTATATCGATCGGCAAATGATTTCAACCATGCGTCCCGCTATGCAGGTGGATATACACGAACTGGTGCTGGCTGCTAATTTCGGGAGACTCATGGCGGTATTTCTTTGGGTCTATGGAAGCATCAGTGCATTTTCTGGTGTCATTGCTGACAGGATCAACCGCAAATGGCTCATCGTGGCAAGTCTATTCATCTGGTCTACACTGACTTTATTGAATGCATTCGCGTCTTCATTTGAACAACTTTACATGCTCAGGGCACTGATGGGTTTCAGTGAAGCGCTGTATTTTCCAGCTGCACTTTCCTTGATTGCCGATTACCATGACCATCGCACCAGATCAAGAGCAGTTGGAATTCATGCTACGGGGATATACCTGGGGCAAGTATTTGGTGGATTTGGAGCAACGATTTCCAAAGCATACTCCTGGCAAAATACATTTCTGTTGTTCGGTATCGTTGGAATGCTCTATGCAATTGTGTTGATATTTTTTGTGCATGAGAAAGAGCGTGAAATAACTGAAACCAATTTTTCATTGGGGACACACCTTAAATCACTGTTCAGCTCTTTGCCATTTTGGATCATACTTTTATACTTCACGATTCCTTCCCTTCCAGGATGGGCCATTAAAAACTGGGCCCCAACACTGATCGCCAGCAGTCTGAACATGGATATGGCTTTTGCCGGACCACTGACTACCATTTCCATCTCGCTGTCATCGTTTTTTGGAGTACTCATTGGGGGCAGCTTGGCAGATAAATGGTATCAAAGCAATCCCAAAGGAAGAATATATACCAGCGCAATCGGTCTGGCTTTAACGATTCCTTCATTGATACTGCTTGGTATTGGTTCAAGCTTTCTGCATATCATCACTGCTGCTGTATTTTTTGGACTCGGCTTTGGTATGTTTGATACCAATAACATGCCGATACTTTGTCAATTTGTCGATAAAAACCAACGCGCAACTGGATATGGATTTTTAAACATGGGCGGGATATTTGCAGGTGCCATGATCACTGATTTTCTGGGTAAATCTACCGATGCGGGAAATCTAGGCAGGGACCTCGCATATTTATCTTCAGTTGTATTGTTGATCATTATTGTGCAATTGGTTTTTTTGAAGCCTCAAAAACAATAACATGAGGTATGTATGTATCCTGCTGCTTTTCTTTCAAGCCATTCATGCACAAGAAATCACTGTATTTGAATCGAAGGAAGGAGGATATGATTTTTTTCGTATTCCCGCCATCGTACACATTTCCAGCAATCACCTGATGGCATTTGCTGAGGGACGCGTCAATGGATCGGGAGATTTCGGAAACATTGACATCGTTTGTAAATCGAGTAAGAATGGTGGGCTTACTTGGTCAAAGCTGCAAGTGCTGATTGATAATAAAACGCTGCAAGCGGGTAATCCCGCTCCTGTCATGGATTTGATGGATCCTCAATATCCAACAGGTGTATTGTACTTATTTTACAATACTGGCAACAACCATGAGAACGAAGTTCGAAAAGGAAAAGGTGTTCGCGAAGTATGGTTCATCAAATCAATCGATCAGGGAATAACATGGTCCAATCCAACCAATATCACATTGCAGGTTCATCGTCCGAATCGTCCTGATGTTGATCCTCAATATATTTTTAAAGATGATTGGCGGAGTTACGCGAATGCACCTGGACATGCTTTGCAGATCAAATCGGGTACATATGCTGGCAGACTGCTGGTACCTGCCAATCATTCCTTTGGAGAACCGCAACTTTTGTTTCAGGACTATCGTGCCCATGCTTTTTATTCGGATGACCACGGCAAATCATTTTCTCTTTCTGCCAATGTTGATCTTCCTGGATCCAATGAATCCATCGCTGCAGAAATTTCCAATGGGGGAGTGTTGATGAATATCAGGAATCAGTATGGCACTCCAAGAAACAGAATTCTTGCTTACAGCTCTGACGGAGGAAATAGTTGGGATACTTCTTATTATTCCAGTGCGTTGAAAGATCCTGTATGTCAGGGATCCATGATCGGGTTGGTCCATAAAGGAAGAAACTATCTGCTGTTTTCAAATGCAAACGCAGTGAATACCCGCGACAGCCTTGGCATACATATAAGCAAAGACGATGGCCAAACCTGGAAACTTGCACATATGGTTACAACGGCCCCTATCCAATTCAAAGGTGATTGGTCTGCATACAGTGATTTGGTTGTTGTGAATGACAAACTGATCGGTATTTTATTTGAACGCAATCAGTACAAGGAAATTGTTTTTAAGCGGATTCCCCAAAAGACAATTATAGATTGAACCAGTAAGTAGCTTTTAAGACCAGCGCACTTCCTTTGGATCTGTATATGTCTGCATAGTAATTGTCCGTGTAAACAATAAAAAGATCAGAAGCTGGAGCAAACCTCCATTGAAAACGAACATTCATATTGATGTTATTGATCTGATTGTTGTATTGAATAAGAGTTGACAAAAACAATGATCTGGTAAATGTGAGATCAATTTTTGGTCCAATGAGTATCAAGTCTCTGCTGGTGTATGGTTGCGGGAATCTCAATCTGTTGAAAGAAAATACAGATGAAATACTTCCATGAGGCTGTATTCTGTAATTCACCTCAGCGTCTAGATTCATTCTTGTTCCATTGAAGTATTGTCCTAATCTGGAATTCAATCTTGCTGCGATTTTTTTACGCTGGTCTGTAACCAAGCTGCAAATAAAGGATGTATAATTATAAGATGTGTTTGCTTTTAATTTTTCACCTCCAGAATTGGTGGGATCAAAATCACTTGTGAGTTTGGTATAATCTTTTCTCACCCTCATCAGTAGTGTTACATAATTTTTGTACTGCACATTGTAAAAGATATTTACATCATAATCGGTTACTCCAATGGTTGGGAATATTGTCAAGTCATAGTCGAACATCGGTCCCCATCTGTTGATTTTTCCTCTTTTGGGATAAAACTTGGGCTGGGCATAACCTGCAAATTTGTAGAAACCTGCTCTTCTGAGATATCCAACCTCGGGATTAAAATTCTCGCCAATATAATATACAGTCTGCTTTGCCTCAAAAAAACGTTTGTTGTAAAACATGGTCGTTCCCAGAACAGCATTGTCATCCGTTTTAAACGGATCGAAAGATTTCATAAAAAAGAATTTTCCATTCCATACATTGCTTTTAGAGGCAAGATTGTAATCCAGTCCTGCTACTCTATTGAAATCCTTCACACCAATACCATCTTTGTTGGTCAAAATAAAACTCAGGTTTGATCTGCCAAATACTCTTTGTTGCAAACTGAGAACTGAATAATTGTAGGCGGGTTCATTGATTTCTGGAATGGCAGCAGATTTCATGTCAAGCAAACCTATTCTCAGGTTATCATTGATTTTCCCGCTCAGCCTGAAACCTGCGTCAATCTTATTTTGGATATTTTGTCCAGTGCTTTGATCCCTTGTTACGCCAATTCTTCTCGAAAAAAATGGACGCAAACCATCCATTCCAAAATTTGCAAAGAGGTCTGCGTTTTCCAAAAAGAATTGTCTTTTCTCTGGGAATAAAATTTCGAATCGATCCAGGTTGGTTACCTGGTTATCAACTTCCACCTGAGAGAAATCCGGATTCACAGTGAGGTCAAGATTGAGTGAAGATCCAATTCCAATTTTTGCATCACCACCAAAAGTGAGGTTAGAAGAATTGTTGTATTTGTCTGTTCCCGCAACTGGTTTTCTGAATGATCCTGGAGATACATAGGGGATAAGGGACATGTTCATTCCCTTTTTTTGTATTGGTGTTTCAAATACAATGGGCTTTGAATAAGCGAGAGAGATAGGTGTGAATTGATTTGGAACCCTCGACCAGCTAGATCTTTCTGCATTGTAACTGTCTAATTTGTAAAAATTGATCAGCCATTTTTTGGTACCATTTCTGTACCTGATTGTATTCAAAGGAATTGCCATCTCAGCAGTCCAGTAATCTTCTTCAATTTTAGCTTCACTGTACCATTTATTGTCCCACGAAAGACTGAGGTCTTCCCCTACTACACCACCGTTTACAACGAGTCCCTCTCTTTGCACTCCATAAGGATTGATACCAAATGAAAATGCATTCATGCGGTCCATGAACGGATCGATGCTTACCACGAATGCGTCAAATGCTTCACCGCGAAAATCTCTTTTCAGTGAAGGGGTTGTATAGGGCTGATTTTTTACAGTCTTGTAAATTTTTGCAGCGACGTATAAAAATTTTTCGTCGTAGGCAACCATGATTTCCTGCATGGCCTTGCTGGTGAGGGTATCAGTTGGAAAGTTTTGGATGAAATAGATTGTTTTTTGTGCATCCTTCCAAGTTTGCTCATCAATGATTCCATCAATTTTTATAGCATCAATGATTTTGTTGGCGTGGTAACTTGTATCCAATTTTTCCTTGATAGAAGTGTAAGGAATCTGCTGTGATTTTGCAGAAAAATGAATAGCAAACAGTGAAAGTAAAAGAAAAAGACCCCGATTCATGTTAAAGCACAAATGTAGCATTTAAGTTTAATCTGTGACAAAAGTCATATTGATTCATGTCTGGTGCCAGTAATTTTGTAGTTGAACAAATAAAATTTGATCAATGAATGCATTTAAGTCGCTGATGCAGAAAAACATTTTATACATCGCAGGTGCGGTGATTGGTGCAATTGGCGGATTCATTTATTGGAAATGGATTGGATGTCAGTCAGGTACATGCAAGATTACTTCTAGTCCACTGAACAGCACCTTGTATTTCAGTTTGCTTGGCGCATTGACACTTGGTTTATTCAAAAAGGAGAAATAATATGGAAGCAACTTCAACTTTTGGGGATATCATCAAAGGCTCCAAACCGGTATTGGTTGATTTTTTTGCAGAGTGGTGTGGACCATGCAAAGTGATGGCCCCTATTTTAAAAGAATTGAAAGATGCTGTTGGTGATCATGCGACCATCATCAAAATTGACGTAGATAAAAATCCTGCGCTGGCCCAGCACTTTCAAGTACAGGGTGTGCCAACACTGATGGTATTCCAACATGGACTTGTAAAGTGGCGTCAATCTGGGGTTGTACCTGCAAAAGATTTGAAGCAGGTGCTTGATGGGTTGGGTGTTTGATCACAGAACCCTCATGAGAGCAGTGTACGAACCTTCTGATAAAATACAGGCACTTCATTGATGGGATCCTTCATTCCAAGTGTTTCGATTGGAATGGTTCCATGATAGTCTGATGCTTTGATGATGCTGCATAATTTCTCAAGATTCATGGGTGTTTGCACTTCATTGATCAATAACTTCTCTTTCAATTGCCAGTTGACTGCAAGGGGGATTGCCTGCTTGATTTCCTCATAAGGGTCTTGTGAAATAAAATTTCCTGTGTCCAGTACAAGTCCCAGCCACTGACTGTTCATGGATCTGATTAATGTGTTGCATTCGTCAGCAGTTCTCAGAAAATCATTGTGGTTTTGGATGCCCAATATCACACCATGTGATTTTGCTTCGGGTAAACACTTTTCCAAGGCCCATTGAATATTTTCAAAAATTCTTTTTCTTTCAGTCCCCGCGTAATATTTTTTTGCAGTATAAATTCTTAGAACAGGTGCACCGAGTTTAGCAGCTACTTCAATCCATCTTTTTACCAAGTCGATTTCTTTGTCGAGTTGTTCCCCTTTTTCAAACGAAAATTCATTTCTGATACCTGTGCCGCTGATTTCAAGTCCAAGTGAATGCGCTTTTCTTTTAAATGAATAAATTTCTTCATTGGAAGGTGTTCCTGGATAAGTAGAAAAATAATATCCAGTAAAATCAATCGCATCAAAGCCTGTTCTATGACAGAATTCCAGCAATTCAAATTGATTGATTTTTTTCTTGATCAGCCAATCATTGAATGAGTATGCATTTAGACTTAACTTAAATCTTTGCGCTGATGGCTTTCCATGGTGCAATGAAAAAGCCCTTGACATTGATAACAATGGAAGGGCCATTAGAAAATTTCTTCTGTCAAAATTTATCATATCAGAGTGTTGACATGTCGATGACAAATCGATATTTGATATCACCTTTGATCATTCTCTCGTATGCCTCATTGATAGACGACATCGGTATTTTTTCAACTTCTGCATAAATTTTGTGCTCATAACAGAAGTCCAGCATTTCCTGTGTTTCCTTGATGCTGCCGATCATGGAGCCGACAATGCTTCGGCGGTTTTTGATCAATGCAAATGGCAGCACTTTTGGATTGTGTTCAGGTAGCCCAACCACCAGCAACTTTCCATGCAGGCACAATAAATGAAGGTATTGCGTATAATCATGATCTGCTGATATGGCATCCAATACCACATCAAAGCTGGAGTCATATGGTTTTAATGCGTCTGCATCTTTGGCAAGTACAAAATGATGCGCACCCAGTTTATGTGCCTCCGCAACCTTCGATGCTGAAGTAGAGATTACAGTCACTTCCGCTCCAAATGCTACTGCAAATTTTACCGCCATGTGTCCTAGTCCGCCCAATCCAACTACCGCGAGTTTCGTTCCCTTTTTAACATCTGCAAATTTCAATGGAGAATAGGTGGTGATGCCTGCACAGAGCAATGGTGCCACACCTGCGAGATTCTCCTTTTCTTGGATGTTCAATACATAATGCTCATCCGTTACAATCTCTGCAGCATAGCCTCCCATGGTTCTTTTACCTGATCCATTTCTCTCAAGTGCATTGTAGGTGCCTGTCATTCCTTCTTTGCAATACTGCTCATAATTGTTCTGACAGTTGGGGCAAACACGACAGCTGTCAACCATCACACCAACTCCCACTGTTTGTCCAACTTGAAATTTATTAACAGCACTTCCAACTCCTTTTACCTTGCCAACGATTTCGTGTCCGGGTACAAGCGGATAAACCGTGCCGCCCCATTCGTTTCTGGCTGTATGGATATCTGAATGACAAACTCCACAATACAGAATTTCAACCTGAACGTCGTGGGGACCGAGATCGCGTCTTTCGATGTTCAGTGGACTTACATCGCTCTTGCTGTCTTTTGCTGCATATGCTTTTACGATTGGCATGGTTCAATTATTTGGTGACTAAATATTTTTTGGGATCCTTTAAAAATTCATTCTTGCATTCTGGTGAACAAAATCCGTATGCTTTTCCTTCATAATGGCAAGTATCTGAAATCCCTGCTGTAACAGGCATTCCACATGCATAGTCTTTTTCATTTACCACCATTGCAGGGGTGAACTTGGGACTGTCAACCCTCGCCATGGGTATTTCAGCTTGTTTTTCTTCCTGTTGATTGCAAGCGAATAAAGCTGTGAAAATCAAACCAGTAAATAGAATATGTTTCATAAGGAGTAAATTGATGGAGATATTTCAACTGTGTACCTGCAAAATTGCTATACATTGTCTAATTTTCAATACTCAACAGGTCTTTTTTATGTCAGTTTTCAAATCTGTCCTCTTTGTTCTTGTAAGTATACTGATGCTTGCTTCGGGCGTCGCTCAAAAAAAAGCTACAACAGCTGCCCCAATCGGAGTCTTTGATTCCGGTACTGGTGGATTGACTGTATTGGAAGCCATGCTGACACTGGATGCTTTTAATAACAAGACAGGACAGCCAGGTCCGGATGGGAAACCGGATTTTCAACAGGAGTTTTTTCAATATCTAGCAGACCAGGCCAACATGCCCTACGGCAACTATGCTGGAGAAAATAAAACCAAATTATTGCAGGAGCATGTTATCAAAAACATGGATTTTCTGATGAAGGGTCAATATGACCAGCCTCTTTTAAATACACTGGCCAACAAAGATGGCGCCAAAATGCTTGTGTTGGCATGCAATACTGCAACGGCATATGCATTGAATGAAGTGAAGGATTTTTCCAAGTCACAGCAGAACAATATCCCGGTAGTGGGTGTAATCAATGCAGGTGTAAAAGCTGCTTTGGCCTATCAATCAACACACCAAAAAGGAACCATCGGTGTTTTTGCAACTGCAGGAACTGTTGCATCTGATGGATATCCGAAAACAATACGCGCGATGGCAAAGCAATTGAACATGCCTGCACCAAGCATTGTAAGTCAGGGTGGATATGGATTGGCAGATGCCATTGACCGTGATTACAGTTTTTTTGCAGAAAATGTTTCGGGCCTGAGAAATGATTACAAAGGTCCCTCGTTGAAAAGCAACCAATATAAAATTGATACAACGTTGTTGGGTATTTACAATTTCAAACGCGAGGGAAACAAATTGCTGTGCGAGTTTGATGACAAAGGGAATTGCCTTGATATTCAACTGAACGATCCTGAGAATTATGTTCGTTATCATCTTGTTTCCCTGCTCGAAAAAATGAAACAGCAGCAGTATACAGTTCCCATGAATACGCTTATACTTGGTTGTACCCATTATCCTTTCATGCGCGATACCATTCGTCATGTATTGAATGAACTGTATCACCTAAAATCCAACGGCAATTATCTCTACAGATCTGTTTTGGCTGAGCAAGTGGAGTTGATAGATCCTTCAGTTGAAACAGCCAAGGAAGCATACATCGAATTAAGAAGACTGCATCTTGAAAATCAAGCACAAACAAGGAAACATCATTTTTTCATCACCATCCCCAATAAAAAATTAGGTGAAGTCAAATTACAGGAGGATGGATGGTTTACATATGAATATAAATACGGGCGAGCCGAAGGGCAACAGAAAAAATATGTGAATTATGTTCCGTTTGATCAGCACAATATTTCAACGGCTACCTATGAAAGAATCAAACTTGCATTGCCCAATGTGTACAAGCAAATCATACTTTCAAATAAATAGAACAGAATCAATATGAAAAAACAGTCAGCTCTGATGATGGCATTGATCATCTTTTCAACAGGTGTTATCGCACAAAAAGATACGAGTTTCACCACCTACAAAAATCTTCCATTGAAGGCTACAAGGATGTTTGATTTGAAAACAGAGGAAGGAACCTGGACTTCCTTGGATGTGAGTCCAGATGGAACTACCATTGTTTTTGATATGATGGGTG
>JBEAYH010000017.1:0-10069 GCA_041159435.1 Bacteroidota bacterium
ACTGTTGTCCAATGCTGCAATTCTGGTAATTGAATTTCTGCTTGAACCAGGTTCGTTGAAACCAATGTGCCCGTTGAGGCCAATACCCAGAATCTGCAGGTCAATCCCACCCGCTTTTTCAATTGCTTTTTCGTAAGCATCTGCATAAGCGTGCATGGAAGATTTTTCAATGGTGCCGTCAGGAATGTGAATATTTTTTGGATCAATATCAATGTGCTGGAACAAATGTTTTTTCATGAATGTATGATAGCTCTGAGGAGCATCAGGCTTCATGGGATAATATTCATCCAGGTTGAAAGTAATCACGTTTTTGAAACTGAGTCCCTCTTCTTTGTGCAATCTTACCAATTCGGCATACAATGTTTTGGGTGTTGAACCAGTCGCCATTCCCAAAACACAGTTCTCTTTTTTGGATGCTTTTTCTTTGATCAGCGCCGCAATTTGCTGTGCAACTTTTTTGGAAGCAGATTTGCTGTCCTCGTGTATTTCAACTGGAATTTTCTCAAATGTGTCAATCATTGCAATGAATTGAGTCCTAAAGTTAATTAAAATATTAATAAACCTGCTAAAGCCTTATTGCAGCTTGATTTCAAAGATATCTGGCCACAACTTTCCAGTAATAAAAATTGACTTTTTCGATGCATTATAAGCTATCCCATTCAACACAGCTCCATTGATTTGAGCAGTTGAATTGTTTTGTGACAGGTAAGATAAATCTGATTTACTGTTTTTTCTCAGTATGTCTGTAAGATCGATGGTTGCAATTACATTTCCATTCTGAGGATCAATTTTTAGGATATAGTCATATTGCCACCTATTTGCATAGATATACCCTTCAATCATTTCCAGTTCGTTTAGATTGTTAACCGGACCCATATGGTCTTTTACGCTCATGATGTTTTTCACTTGAAATGTTGATGGATCAACAAAATACAATTTGTCGCTTCCATCACTGATGATAATGGACTGTCCATCGTTGGTAATTCCCCATCCCTGGTAGTTCCAGTTTTTAGTCCCAAGCAACTTAAAAGTTATTGGATCATATAGAAAGACCAAGTGGTTTTCCCAGCTCAGTTGGTATAGGGTGTCTCTCAACACAGTGATACCCTCTGAAAATATCTCTTTGTCTTGTTTGATTTGTTTATTGGATTTTCCAGTTGTTAATTCAACTTGTCTCAAACTAGATTTTCCATACAATCCGGTGCTTTCAAGCAGTTTCCCGTCATACCATTCCAGTCCCTGTGTAAATGCTGCAGTATCATGCGGATATGCGTTTATAACTGTATAAATTAAATTTTGAGGTGCGGGCAGTGTTGGCTCACTGGTTTGATCTTCAATTTTTGTGTCTTCGTTGTTACAAGATGTGAAAACTGAAATAGTCATTGCAGCAAGTGCAATTGTGAAAAAATTGATCTGTTTCTCTTTATTTTTTCCGAATAACATAGTATACGCAGGTAGTTATGAAATTTCTAAAAAATGGAATATGATTGATGATTGAAAACTGTTCTCTCGGCTTCCACCCAAACTTATCCTCATAAATGGGATTGATCAGGTATGGCTGTTTTTTTTCAATTTCATAATTGTTTCGAACAACAATTCTTTCAAATCTTTCAATGGAAATACCGGTATCCTTTATTTCCATCAATTCGTGAATGGTGCTTTCATGCTCTCCAAAAGCTTTTAGAACTGCTTTATAAAGCGGTACAGGCAATAAGTGAAAGTAGGGCAGAAAGCCCAGGAGCCTGCTGTTGCAAATTTGTTGATGCCCTCCATGCGGCATGTACCATGGTGGGAAGCCGAAAAAAATCCTTCCTCCTGGTTTTAGAAATTGTTTTATGTAGGGAATGAATTTTTCCTGATGGGGGATATGCTCAATTACATCCTTCAATATAATCAAATCAAACTGTTCTCTTAATTTGATAAGTGCCTCCTCTTCATAGATATTGATATTGATCAGTGTTGCCTTCCCATGACGCAGGTGAGTTGATATATTGTCAGACGCAAATTCAAATTTGAGCTTGTTCAACTCTATTCCTGTTACACTGCATCCTCTTTCAAGCATTGCACCCATTACACCGCCATCTCCACAGCCAATATCCAATACATTGCAGTGTTCATCGAGGGGCATCGTTTCTGCTATAAAGGGAATTAAATAGTTCCTTGCATTGTCGAACTGCTGTGTGTATCTGATATGATGGTCTTTGTGATGGGCAAGGGACATAAGAATCGCCTTTGGATGGTTTGTGTATAGTGTGGTAACTTTGACAAATGTACAATAGACAGCCTGAACAATGGAAAGAGGATTTTTTAAACGGTAAAGTGTTGCTCATTGACAAACCACTTACTTGGACATCTTTCGATGCTGTGAAGAAAATCAGGATTTTAACAGGGGTTAGCAAGGTCGGACATGCAGGCACCTTAGATCCGCTTGCAACCGGACTTTTAATCATTTGCACCGGAAAATATACCAAGAAGATCAATGAATACATGGCCGCTGAAAAAGAATATACAGGTAGTTTTACTTTGGGCGCAACAACACCAACTTACGACCTGGAATCAGTGCCTGTTCCAATGGCAGACTGTAGTCAGCTTTCCAATGACACCATTCTTCATACAACCCAGCAGTTTACAGGAACAATTTTACAAACTCCTCCCGCTTATTCTGCGATAAAAAAATCAGGAACTCCCGCATATGTTCTTGCAAGAAAAGGCAAGGAGGTGAAAATGGATCCAAGACCTGTTACCATTTCTTCATTTGAGATTACAGGCATTGATTTACCTGTTGTTCGTTTTAAGGTAGTTTGCTCTACAGGTACTTACATCAGAAGTCTTGCGAATGATTTTGGAGAAGCCTTGGGATGCGGAGCTTATTTATCTTCCTTGCGCAGAACGAGAATTGGCGCATTTACAGTGGAAGATGCATTGAGTATTGAGTCATTTATTGAGCAAGTCCAGGCGCTCAAGAACAATTAAGGTTCATTCTTCTCGTTCTCTACAACTGTCCTTTTCTTTCTTTCAAAAAACCGATCGAATTCTGTTCTAAAGGAAATATTTCCGCCCGTTCGGTCTCTTTTTCCAGAGGAGGAGAGTAAATCAAAACTGCTTCTGTAAAAGAAGGAAGTCCTGAATTTTCCATCAGGAGTTATTTTATATTCTACATTGACGTCTGGGAGAAAAAGAAAATTCTGTGAACTGGTTGCAAGTGATGCTGCACCTGCTGCGAAATTGAAATCACTTCCAAATGTGATGATCAATTTATCATTCATCATTGTTTTAATGAATTGAAGGCTTACATTTTCTCTAAAATTATTTGGACCAGTTCTGTTTGCCCCTGCAGACCCTCCCAAGGTTGTCATAGTTCTGGAGTAGTTGAAATTCACATCAACAGAAGATCCGAGCATTTTTGTAAAGAAATTCTGTATACTATTGGATAAAATACCATTGATTACACCAGAGATGGTGCTGTTCAACAGTTCATAGTTCAGATCACTTGCAACTACTGCAGCTTGCGGAGCAAAACTTTTAAATACAATCAAATAGGTTGCCTGTTTGCTGACTTCCAATGCATCTCGATTGATTGTTTTCAATTTATTTTCGATTGTTGCATTGTTTTTTACAATACTGCTTTGGGGTATAAGTATCTGGAAACTTGGATTTGGCTTGCTCAATGTTCCTGTTAGATTGCACCTGACTTCCACATCGCTTATTTCTCTTAATACATCAGAGCTGACGCCAGAAATTCCTCTGTTGCTTGGATCTGTAAACAAAGTACTCATGCGTACTTTTTCAGCCGTGTACAAAGCATCGATATTGATATCTGCATCATAAGGATCGCCAGTCCAGCTGATATAACTGCTGCCACCGCCCAATAGCCTGAATGGTTTTTTGAACACATCCTGGAAGTTGAAATTGTAGCTACCATTTTCTATGTTGTACCTGCCGATCATGCTCAAATTTTCTTTGGATCCAGTATGGAGTTTCAGGTTTCCTGATCCTTGTCCGGATATGACATCACCCGTTAGCTCATCTAACACAACATTCATTCTCAAAAATGGATTGGCAACCAAGTCCATGTCGATTACAAAATTGCTGCTGCTTGAAACAGATGCTGATTTCATTTCAGTACCATATGTTTTCCAAACAATAAAATCTACATCAGCCGATTGTTTGCTGTTGGTAGACGTGAGAATGTTAATGCTTGAACTGTCAACGGGTGCGCCAGACATGTACATTTTTATGGATTCATCTGGACCCGTTATGGAGAAATTGAATCTTGCAACAGCCTTTCCATAGAAGAGATTATTGTCGCTTCTGCCTGTATTCAATACGAGAAATTTTCTGGAAGTTGCACTCAGGTTATAATTGAATCGATTGAAGAAATGGTGTTCAAGATCGCCTCTGAAAGTTGCCGAATAGCCATTGATGTCTTTCAGTTGTATGGTTCCGAAGTCAATTTTATCAGGCGTAAATGTGATGGTTGGATCTTGCAAGGTATAGGTGCATTTTGTAAAGTCAACTGTAACCTTTGCGTCAATAACTTTTACTGCGCCAACCAGATCTGGCTCTTCTAAATTTCCCTGAATTCTTAGAAAGCCATTTCCGCTTCCACTCATATCGCTGAAAACAATTCCTAAGTATGGCTTAAGGACTGACAGTTGTAAGTTTTGAATGTTGATATCAGTCTCGATGGTTTTGTTGAGTGTATCTTTTAGATCAAGTTTACCTTTTGCAATTAACTTGTAAAGTGGATTTTCTGATTCAAAGAAAAAGCTTGCTTTTTTATCAAGGTTGTCCCAAAATCCATTGATCGATGTCAATCCGATGGAGTCATCTTCAAATCTTGTTTTATCGGTTTGTGCGTTTAGGTAAAGCTTTAGGTGATTGAAAGGATCTTCTATGGTGAGGTCGCCTGTGGTGATACCCTGTATGCGGGGCTCTTTTATAAATATGGGAAGCAATTCACCGAGGTTCACTTTGTTGAGCGACAAGATGAATGTTTGCAATTGATTGGCTTCGAGTGGGAGCGTCATGAGTCCAATGGATTGCTCTCCATTTACAAACTTGAAGTTATTGGCATCAAATTTGGATTTGCTGATGAGCAACTCTCCACCTTTTTCTATGTTCCAAGTTTTTTCGTTGAAAACTACTTTTGATGGGTTGAAATGGATCAGAATACCATCTTGGATATTTTCAATATTGGCTGACAGCTTCGCGCCGTATTGTGCCAAATTAGATGTGGTGGTAAGATCAATGGTAGAATATGATTTAGAAGAATGAATTTCAATGACATTGGTTGGAAAAAAAAGACTGTCATTGAAAACAACTGAGCTTGCTTTTGAACTGGTATTGATACTGTCTGCAGATCCTCTCGTTGTAAGATTTAAATCATATATAGCAATTTTATTGTATGCAATTTTCGGGATCGATGCATCCAATTCAAATATCTTGGATGTTGAATTGATCCTGCCTTTTATCTTGCTGTTGCTTAATCCATTCAATCCATTGTCGGTAAGAGCCAGAATGTAATTTGCATTCTTCACATTCAGGTTGAACTTCAGGTCCTGTTCTTTTTTTGGAGCAGTTGTTTTTTTAAAATAAAAGGGATAGAATTCTCCAAAATAGTAACCCAGTGTTTTGGGTAACTCTTCAAACATAAAGTTGCCATTGATATTGGCTTCGATATCGTTGCTGCTCAATGTGATGCTTCTGTAGTCCAGATGTTTTTCTGCTTTTACGACAACGCTGTCAAAAATATATTTGCGCTTATTTTTTGTAAATACAATATCCTCCAATCGTCCCTCGCCACTGATGTTATCAAGATTGTCACCTTCAATATTGAGGATGGATTTTCCGGTAAATGAAATAGGGTTTTTGGTGAAGTGCAGTGGGAGCAGATTGGATTTGTTGATTTCAAGTACAGCGGTTGTCTGTGGAATGTTGTTTCTGAAGTTTATTCCTGCATATAACTGTGCATTGATATTGGGGTCATCTATCTTCAGGTCGGCAGTTAAAATTCTTGAAGTATAATTTCCTGAAGCATCCACATTGTTGTAGTCATAATTATTGAAGTTGACTGAATGAATTTTTGTATCAAATCTTGTATTTCCTTTTTTTGAAACCACATTGAAATGTGCATTTGTTTGGCGGAGATCGTTGATTTGAAGAAGTTTTCCCAGTTCTAATTGAAAAATTTCGCCTGAGGTTTTTATATCCAGCTCTTCCGTAATGATTCCAGCGACGTCAACATCAGCCTGTATGTTTCCAATAGATGTACTCAGCTTCCCTTTTGTTTTGAGATGATCACCGTACATGGAAGCATTGCCAATATATTTCATTGATTGGAATGGTGACAAATCAAATCCGATTGATGTTTTTATAGCACGATGTATTTTATACAAGTCAGTTGGATTCGTATTGACATATATATTGCTTGCAGTATAGCGTGTCTCATCGACATCTGGTAATCCTTTGATATCAATTTTGCATTTCAGCTCACTATTGCGTCCCCATTTTAAACTGATGTTATTGCTTTTCAGATCATCTACAGTTCCTGTAACAATGCCATTTGCTGTTAATTTGATCGGCATCTCTTTGAGTTGGGGCGCAAAGTAGGCGATATCTTTCAGGTCAATAATGCTGTTGCGAAATGAGCCTCTCATATTGACTTTGCTGATGAACTCACTCATATCGTCTGTAAAAGACTGGTAGTCCATTGCAAAAAAGTTTTGCACCCTGCTATAGGGGGTCAATATAGTAAGGTCTTTGAAACTCATGCTGCTGGGATCTACTTGCATATCAGCATGTAGCTTGGTAACTTCAAATCCACTTCTTTCTTTCGTGGAAAGGTGTACGGATGCGGTTATTTTTTCGCCGGCAAACTTTACTTGATCGAGTTTCCCACTGATGTCAGCAAATTGAAAATGTTCGCCGTCAAAATAAGGAAGTGATGTTCCAATTTTTTCAACATCTAATTGGAAAAGTCCATTTTCTAATTGAATCTCATTCGTCTCTACATACCAACCTTCTTTGTTCCAGTGTTCTTTAATGTTGGGATCAGATACAGGAATCAGCGAATCTGGACGATTTCCTGTGTATTGAAAAATTTTATAAAGGGGATTTGCAAGATATATATCCTGGATCAATACTCTTTTTTCGGCGAGATTGATTTCAGACGCTTTTAGATAGAGCTGGCCAATTTGTATCGATTGATCTTCCCCGCGCCAACCATCCTTGATCAAAAAGTGAACATTTTTTAGATCAAGCGATTTGATATCTATTTTCAGCTGACTCGGCTGACCGGTACTGGTCTTTTTGCTGGAAAATGCTTTGGCGATGAAGGCATGATTCCATATGCTGTCTGTTCTTTTCAGATGAACTTTTGCATTTTCCAGTCCAAATGAATAAACAGTGAATTGTTTTCTGGTGAAAAACCAGTCAGTCAGGTTAATACTCAGTTTACCCGCGTATACCAAAGTGTCCTTTTTTTCATCCCTGATCAATACGTCTTTTAAATTGAATGTATTGAAAAGGCTAAAATCAACTCTTCCAATATTTACTTCGGTATGAATGGTTTTCGAAAGTTGATTGGTTGCAATGTTTACAAGCTTTTGTTGAAAGTATGGGAGCTTCAACATTAGCCAAAAAAGGAGATAGAGTGTAACAAAACCCCCTACAATATAGCCCGTTATTTTAGCTGCTTTTTTCAGAAACTACATTTCCTACAAAGTTAACCAATCTATCCCAGAGGAGCGTTTGAATAATATGTTATAATGCAGTTTAGTATGCAGCTGCATGGTCATCACCTCTCTTGTCGGCCACCGCTTCGATGTTTTTGATTTTTTTACCTTCCCAATTGATTTTGATTACTTCGGTTCTGCCAATTTGATTTCTTTTTTGAAATGAATAACCCATATTGCCAAGAGCGTTTTGAATGGAGGATGGAAAATCATTTTCAATAGCAACCTGATCTGGCAACCATTGGTGATGGAACTTCGGGTTGTTGACTGCTTCTAAAGGACTTTGGTTGAATTCAAGCATGTTTACCAATGTTTGAAAAACAGAAGTAGGTATGGTTGTTCCTCCTGGTGTGCCGACTACGAGATAAGGCTTTTTGTTTTTCAAAACAACTGTGGGAGTCATTGAACTCAACATTCTTTTTCCAGGTGCAATTGCGTTTGCTTCTTTTCCAATCGCTCCAAACATATTCGGTACGCCTGGCTTTACACTGAAATCATCCATTTCATTGTTTAGTAAAAATCCGGCACCAGCAACAACTGTTTTGGATCCATACCCTCCATTCAGGGTAGTGGTCACGCTTACAACATTTCCTGCTGCATCAGCCACAGATAGGTGAGTGGTTTCTTCGCTCTCTGGATTTACATCACCTGGTTTGATCACATCGCTGGGTGTTGCTTTCCCAGCTATGAAATTTTCCATTCTTTTTTCGAGGTATTTTTTACTTGAAAGTGTTTTAACTGGAACCCGAACAAAGTCCTGATCACCCATGAATTCAGCCCTGTCGGCATAGGCCCTTCTTTCCACTTCAATCATCAGTTGAACAGATGCAGGTGTATGGAATCCCAATGCTGCAATATTTCGGTTTTCAATCATCTTCATCATTTGTTGCATAAGGAGTCCCCCACTACTTGGCATGGGCATACCAATGATGGTATATCCTTTGTAGTCGAATGATACAGCAGGTCTTTCAATCGCCTGATAGTTTTTTAAATCTTCCAGACTGATATTTCCCCTTCCTCTTTTCATTTCCTCTACAATCAGTCTTGCTGTTTCGCCTTCATAAAATCCTTTGGCGCCCTGTACTTGAATTCTTTTCAGCGTTGCTGCGAGATCTTTTTGAATAAGTGTATCTCCTTCCTTCCATGCGACGGACTTTACAAATACCGGGGCGACTGTATTGTATTTGAGAAAAGCTGATTTGGAACCATTGAGTGATCTTGCTTCTGCAGCTGTGAGTACAAATCCTTTTTCAGCAAGGTCAATTGCAGGTTGGATGAGTTTATCAAAAGTCAATTTAGCGTATTGGTGAGATGTAAACAGTCCGGCAACAGTACCCGGGACACCACTGGCCAAATGTCCGTTTTGACTGAGCTCCAGCTGAGGATTCCCTTGCTGATCGAGGTACATGTTTCTGCTGGAAGCAGCAGGCGCTTTCTCCCTGTAATCAATGGTAATTGTTTTTCCTTTTTGGGTATGTGCAACCAAAAATCCTCCTCCTCCTATATTTCCTGCACCAGGGTAAACAACAGCCAATGCAAGTTGTGTGGCAATTGCAGCATCAAATGCATTTCCTCCTTGTTTGAGTATTTCGATTCCAACCAAGCTGGCAAGTGGATGAGCGGAAGAGACAGCACCTTTTTTTCCTTCAGCCGTTTTTGAAATGCTGTATTGATAAGGATTGATTTGTGCTGATGCATCTGTAAGGGCCATCGCAATGGTCAAAGCGATTGTCAGCAACGCTACAGCTGTGTAGTTGGTAGAATTTTTCATGCCATAAAGATATCGAGTTATGAGAAAGAAATGATGGTCAAAATTGTATTCATCTACGCTATTTGTTTATTTTAGTGCAACAACCAAAATTCAACGTATGCGTTCCATTTTCTCTGCCTTTAGAAGTTCAAAGGCCTTCACACTGATCCTTTTCCTTTTTGCCAATTTGTTTCAGTCTGCACATGCACAAAAACCACAGCAATGGAGCAGTGGTGAAATTTTGCATGCGATGAAAAAATTGAATGTACTGGGTTCGGTTCTCTACATGGCGGCGCATCCCGATGATGAAAACACGCGACTCATTGCGTATATGGCAAGAGCAAGGCAATACCGCACCGGTTACATGGCAATGACGCGGGGTGACGGGGGGCAAAATCTCATTGGCAACCAGCAGGGATTCGAGTTGGGTTTGATCAGAACGCAGGAGTTATTGGCAGCGAGACGAACTGATGGCGGCGAACAATTTTTTTCAAGGGCATTTGACTTTGGGTTTTCAAAAAGAACTGAAGAGGCGCTGAGTTTTTGGGATAAAGAAAAGATTTTGTCAGATGCAGTATGGGTG
>JBEAYH010000085.1:0-21431 GCA_041159435.1 Bacteroidota bacterium
CATTGCCGATGGCATGGGGTAGATGGCCATGTGTTTCTCCCAATTGGCATAATAAACCACAATACCATGGAATTTGATGGCAGGCATGCTGTAACTGATGCACGATACAGCGCCTGGGGCAGAAGCGAGTATTACTTCATGAAGTTCAATGAAATCTTTTCGCCGTTCTACAGGAACTTGCTGGATGTATTCTTTGACGGTCGTGACTTTTTTCAAGAGAATGGATTGAGTATCAAAGTGGATTTGCTTTTTCTAAAGTTAAGCGAATCCCGAGCATCAGCCATCTACCTGGCATCCTGGCCCCAAGAAAATCTGCATAAGCTACATCAAAGATGTTTTCAACCTGGCTGTAAATCGATGCTTTCTTTCTCCATACATACACATCTGCTCTCATGTTCACAAGCATAAATGATTTACTCACACTTGCATTGAGATTATTTGTTTTTTGTTCAGCTCTGTTTTTATATAAAGTGCTTACAGATAACATGCCAGTCCGATGACTCAATTGAAGATTGTTATTCCAAATAAGATTGGCATTGTTGGATAAATACAGTGAGGAGATATTATCCGCCGCTTGTGCATCAACCCATGTGAGTCCACTGTTCCATTTAAGTTGCAATGAATTTGACAATTGATGCAAGCCATTCATATCAATCTCAGCACCAGCGGTATTGACGCTTGCAATGTTCATTGCCAATGCGTATACCCCATTTGCCACCAAATTGCTCCTCCTGGGCATCTGATCAAACTTGGTCTGCACCCAGTCAATCATGTTTGTCTGATTTCTTTTGAACAGTGTTGTGTGAATTTGAATGGGTTTGTTCAAAAAGAAATCTGCGCCCATCTCAATATTTAAACTTTTTTCTGCTTTTAACGCAGGATTACCAATGCGTCCGCTTGTTACAATGGTTTTGTTGTAATTATTATAACGCTCTGTAAAATCTGCATCTCTGATACCTTTGCCTACGCTTCCTCTCAATGAGATATCATTGAATATGTATGCAACATTTAATTGAGGAACAAAATTCCATTTGTATGATTGATCCCAGTCCATGCGTACTCCCTCTGTTAAAAACAATCCCTTTAAAGGCTGATGCATCAGACTGGAATAGAATCCAAGATGATGATGGGTATGGTTTCCTCTATCATTAGAACGGATGATTTTATTCATGACTTGAACACCGCTGGTCCATTTTGCCTGTTGCCATCTTAGTCTATGAATCTGTCGGATATCTGTATTAAACAGTTGGGTGCGGTTGTCATTTGCAGTGGCAGCCGGACGAAATAGGTATTCATCTCGCAATTGCCTGGCTCCAAACAACAAGTAGTAATCAGCTTTGGGGGATGATTTTGTCAGCGATGCCTGTTGCCATGTTGAGTTTACAGTTTCCCTCGCTGTATCAGATAAAAAATTGGTATAAAAATTTTGGGCATTGAAATTTCTTCTGTCAATGGCACCTCGCATCAACAAACGCCAATTGTTCGCAAACTTTTTGTCAATGCGCATGCTGTAAAGGTTTGTTTGAACAAATCCGCTGGTGCCACGAAGCATTGGTCCATCTGCTTTGTTGCGTTGGGCACCAAGGAATATCGAGCTATTTGAATTGCTCGACATTCCGGAAATGGTTTGGTGGGAGAGTCCGTAGGCGCCTCTTTTCACATCTGCTTGCAGGCGCTGCTGTTTTTTATCCTCCAATGATTGTTGTGTGATGATGTGTATTACACCGCCTACGGCATCGGGACCAAAGATTGATGCGGCGGCGCCTTTCAATATTTCAATGCGTTGGATTTCTTCTTTCAATACAGGGATATAACTATTGAAATGTCCTGTCAGTGGTTCATTCATTCTGATGCCATCAATCAAAACCAGCACTTGTTGAAAGGTACCCCCACGTATTACAAAATCAGCCTGGGCGCCTGCCGGTCCGCGCATCTGTACTTCTATACCGGGTATAAACCTCAATATTTCATCCAGTGAATTGCCTGGAATTTTTTGCAGTGCTTCTTGATCAAGTATCACAATATTTCTACCGGTTTCCCTAATTCTTTTTTCCTGCAAGGAGCTCGAAACCTTTACTGGATTAAGCTCCATCGTCTGTGAATAAGATTCAACGACGATTAGTGTACTTGCTATGATGAAGAGCAAACTTTTCATGTAAATATTTTTTATCCCCTGAATCCAATAAATACTCCCTCTTCATTGATGAGAATGGGGTATACTTTCATATTGTATCCTTCGCCTGTTACATTGAGTCCGTTTTTCAGAGAAAATTTAAAACGATGCAATGGACAAACTGCGTTTCCTTGGGCATCAATATAGCCCATTACCATTTTTGCACCTGCATGGGGGCACAATGCTTGATATGCATACAATCCATCCTTGAATTTTGCAATACAAATTATTTTTTCAGCAATACCTATTTGAATGATATCGTATTTCCCGAAATCAATTTCATCTTTTGATTTTGCAATCAAATGCCAATTGTATTCTCTAGAAAGCGTCATATTGAAATCCGAATCCTGTTTTGTATGGATACCGTTTTGTGTACATGTTTCTGACAAGATTGAGCAGCGTTGCTCTGAAGTGATTGATGTCCCTTCTTTCTATGGCAGAAATGAAAACGCAAGATGAATTGGTTTCATTTTCCCATCTTTTTTTCAACTCATTCAATAGATTTTCTTTTACTTCAGGCTCCAGCCATTCATCAAATGTATTTTTTTCATACATATCCATTTTATTGAAAACGGTGATACAAGGCTTATCGCCACAGCCCAATTCTGTAAGTGTTGCATTCACAACTTTCATTTGATCTTCATACATTGGATGAGAAATATCTACGACGTGAAGCAGCATATCGCTTTCTTTTACTTCGTCCAATGTACTCTTGAAACTTTCAATCAGATGATGTGGAAGTTTTCTGATAAATCCTACTGTATCACTCAAAAGAAAAGGGGTATTTTCAAAAACAAGTTTTCTGGTGGTGGTATCAAGTGTTGCGAATAATTTATTTTCTGCCAATACATCACTTTTGCTCAGCAGGTTCATGATGGTGGACTTGCCTACGTTGGTATAACCCACTAAGGCAACGCGAATGAACTCGCCTCTTTCTTTGCGTTGGGTAAATGCCTGTTTTTCAATCTCAGTGAGCTTTCTTCTGAGCAATGAAATTTTTTCTCTCACAATGCGTCGGTCGGTTTCAATTTCAGATTCACCCGGACCCCTGGTTCCAATACCACCACCCAAACGCTCGAGGTGCTTCCACATGCCTCTGAGTCGGGGTAGTATATATTGATACTGCGCCAATTCAACCTGCGCTTTGGCTTGTGCTGTTTTTGCTCTTCTCGCGAATATGTCCAGAATCAGGTCGCTGCGATCGATGGTTTTGATGTTGACTGCTTTTTCGATGTTGGTGATTTGTGCACCAGTCAGTTCATCGTCAAAAATCAAGACACGGATATTTTTACCTGCAGCATATTCTTTTATCTCCTCCAATTTTCCTTTGCCGATATAGGTCTTGGCATCTGGGTGTTGAAGTTTTTGGTAGAATGTTTTTGCAGTAACAGCTCCTGCTGTCGTAGCAAGGAACGCAAGTTCATCCAGGTATTCTTGCACCTGATGATCTGTTTGTCCCTTGTGAACCACTCCCACAAGGATGGCCTTCTCTTCTTCTTTGAATAAGTTGGTTTTGTCCAGCAATGCAATTGAATTATAATCCTCCCAAGCAGAGTCCCACAGAATAGGGATGCACGTTGGGTCCAAAGCCTTGTTTGATAAAATCAGTAACGGTATAGCTGGCAAACAGGCTGATGTTGCCATAACCCGCTCTGGCTGTTACAGCAAATCTTGTTGTATTGAAATACTTTTTATTCTTGATTTTCTGGAAATATCCGCCCATGTTGTTGGCATCCAGATCGATTTTAGATTTTATTCTGGAGTCCAGCAAAGTACCCACTTTGATGCCCAATGCAAACTTCCAGCCGCTGTTCATGTTGTCTGGTTTGGTAGAGTAGCGCAGTTCAAGTGGCACTTCGAGATATGCAGTTGACAGTTTGTTTTTTTTGAACTTGATCGTCGTACTATCTGGTGTGAAGGTCACGCCATTTCTAGCCTTGATATCAACAATGGTATTTTTGAAATAGATATTGTCTGATCCAATACCCGGACCAATAGCCACACTGATTCTGGGATCGGTTTTAAAAGGGAAGTCAAACAGGAAGTATGCGTTGAAAGTTTTATTGAAACCACGCAGATTGATATCTCCTTTGTCCGTCCAGTTGGCCAATCCATACTGAAGCATTATATGATCGGAGGCTCTTTTGGAAAGATCGAGCTTTTTAAGTTCCTCTTTGGTTCTCGCAATTTTCTTCACGTTGCTTTTGGTACTGTCTTGAGCCAAGCTATTCAAACTCAACAGGCAGAGGAGCATTCCGAGTAATGACTTCATAATCAATATTAAGGGATCAAAAGTATTCCCTGACAGGTTAATGAAAGGTTAATGATTCGGTGGCGAAGTTACAAAACTGGGGTGGTTTTTCACTTGAATGTGGTTGCTATTTCCGGCAGATCCTCCATTCATTTCTTGTAAAAAACGGTGTTTTCACTTTTCTGCAATTAACAGAAAAATGAAATTTTGGATCATGCACCCATCTTGATATTCAGTATACGTATATTTGTAAAATAAAATACACGTATAATGACGACCAAGTTAACGCTGACAGTTGACAGCGGGGTGATCAAATCAGCCAAGCAGCATGCCAAAAAACATCGCATGAGTTTATCAAAAATGGTGGAGGGGTACTTAAAGACAGTTACCAAGCATCAAAAGAAAGAAACTGAATTGCCAGAAGGACTGATAAAAATTCAGGGTATGATGAAGCATTTGCCCAAGCAATTTGATTGGAAAAAAGATGTGGCTGAAGCCAAGTTGCAGAAATACAAACAAATTTGATGAAGAGGGTTTTTTTGGATACAGATGTATTGATTGATTTTTTGTCTGATCGGCAACCCTATAGCCAGGATGCTGCTTTGTTGTTATCATGGCTATTCAAACACGAATGGGGAATCATGGTATCTGCCATCTGCTTCGACAATATATATTATGTCATGAGAAGAAATGGAGTAGGTCATACATCCGCAGTGAAGGCATTGAAAAAAATACATGAATCAACAACATGTGTGTCAGTAGGTACTGAAACAATTGGAGCAGCTTTAGAAAGTGATTTTAAAGATTTTGAGGATGGCATACAGTACTTTGCGGCGTTACAGGCAGGCGCGATTGATTTCTTTATCACCCGCAATCTCAGGGATTATAGAAAAGCAGATATTCAAGTCATTTCGCCATCACATTTCTTGACTTTGCATCATGATATATAAAAAAGCAGTCATGATGTTTACATTCATGACTGCTTGATTTTGATGTGGGCCCACTTGGGCTTGAACCAAGGACCCCCTGATTATGAGTCAGGTGCTCTAACCAGCTGAGCTATAGGCCCAAGAACATTGCTGTTCTTGAAGAAGACAAAGATAAGAAAAAGCTGAATGTTTAAAGTATTGCAATTGGTTGACTATAATAAAAAGCTCAGCGAAACAGTAATAGACCTCCCCATTTCAAAAATTCCTGATCCATGTGTTTTGTAGACTGTATTGGTCAGGTTATTGAGATAGAGCTGGGTTGAGAAATGCTTGAAGTTGAATTTTGAAAACAATGAAACTACATTGAATCCAGCTGTTCCATTCTTGCCAATTCGAACATCATCTTTATCACCCTGTGCAAGTCTCAATTGGGAATCTGCATGGGAATAGATCATGCCCATTTCATGATTCTTGAAAGTGTATGCTGCGATTAAATTGGTGCTCAATGGCGGAATTCTTCTCAATGGCTCATTTCTGGTAATACTCTGGCCATAGAGATATGTCGCATTTCCTTTTATATACAAATGTTTTGATGCTTGTATATTGGCACTCATTTCTGCTCCTTTGATATAGCCTTTGTCAACATTTTCTTTTTCATACACATCATATCCATTGATGATTTGATTGGTCTTGATGCGGGTAATCAGGTTTTGAAGTCCTGTGCGAAATACCGATGCTTCAGCCTGTATTATTTTATTGTAGAATTTAATACCTGCTTCAGTGTTCAATGATTTTTCTGGCTGCAGATCATAGTTTGGTTTTTCATACCTGAAATCTACAATTCCCAAAGTGCCAAGATCGTCTATGTTTGGCGCCCTGAAACCTTCAGAAACATTCCCGAATACAAAAACGTTTTTGAGCAATCGGTAACTGATGCCAGCCTGAAAAATCAAGGCATTTGGCTGCATGTTTATCTGTCCAAGTGTTGCATCTTCGATGATGGCTTTGTATCTGTTGTAGCGGGTGCCAGCTTCCATTTGAAGTTTTCTCCATTTCAAATGATGGAGGTGATAGATTGAAAAGCTTTGGTAGCGTGCATTGTCTGGATACAAGCCTCTGAGTGATTTACTGGAGCCATCTGTTGTTGACTGATCCAATCTCGAGCTATTCACCAGATCGCTGTATATATCAAATCCTGTCGTAGCATTCCAAGATGATGAGAAGGTATTTTTCAATTCTCCCCCTATCCCGATGGTCCTGGCAGCATCCTGCTCCGTTCGCAATTGTGTGCTTCCGTTCTTTTGTAATTTTCTTGTCTCGTCGAAGCGTTGTCTGGAAACGAAGAATCTAAGTTCATCTAATTTGCTGTTCTTAAATTTTTTACTCAGTATGGCATATCCCATTGACCGTTTGATTGGCGCTGAAGTATTGGTCTTGAAATTTTCAAATACATATTTGAAAAAAACAGGCACTTCGGGCTGATACGATTGCTGGTAATTGGATTTCAGGATCCACCCTTTGCCAAGTTGAATCATTGCTTTGAGATGCTGACTGTTTTCATTGTATCCGGAAGGGGATTGTTTTCCGATTTCACCACCTGCAACGAGGTCACCAAATTGTTTGAACGCACCACCAGCCTGTATGGAAATGTTTTTATGTTGGTAGCCAATCACCGGACGAACAGATTTTTCCATCGCCCTGCTGGTGAAACGGGTATTCAATTTTGCATTCCATGTTGGAGTTTCACTGAACGACAATTGATTTGTTTCCAGATGGATGACTCCGGTCAATGCATCGCTTCCGAATTGAACAGCTCCACTTCCTTTTAAGATTTCAACTTTATCGATCAGATCTGGTTCGATCAAATTCATGTACTGATTCGGGCCGAATCTGAAAATGGAGTTATTCAATCTTATTCCATCGATTACAATCAGGGCCTGGTTCCCTGTGAGCCCGCGCACAAAAGGTGAACCGCCGCCATGATTTGATTTTTGGATCATCACGCCAGGCAGATACATCATGCTTTCCGGAAGGGTGCGTGCATTTGTTTGTTGAAGTTCGCTCTTCTTAACAACTTGTATACTGTAAGGAAGCTGCTCAATAGTAGATGTTTGTTTGAACGATTTTATTGTCACTTCATTCAACAGCTTCACTGAGTCGACTGTTGTTTGTGCAGTTGTGCACAATGGCAATACAAATAATAAGGTCAGCGATTTCAGGAATGATCGAAACACAGCGCATGTTTGAGGAGTTCCAAACTTACATAAAAAATATTATGCAGATATAATTATCTCCAGCCACCTCCAAGTGCACGGTACAGATTTACAGTGGAGATGAATTGCTGCTTTTTAATATCAATCAATTCCATATTTGCTCTCAGTGCATTTTGTCTGGACAGCAATATATCGAGGTAGTTCGCTCTTCCGGTCTTGAATAAGTCCGTTGCAGTTTCAATGGATGATTTCAATGTGCTTGCTTCAATTTCTTTGGCATAGAACATTTCTTTGAGTTGTTCAATGGTTTTAATCTGCTGACTTACTTCCAACACTGATTTATTCAATGTGCTTTCATAATTATTCAGTGCTTCTTTTTGCATGGCAGACGCTTTGCTGTACTCAGCCTTTACAAGTCCTCTGTTGATGACTGGTCCCACAAAACCCCCAATAACACTGTATGCAAGTGAGGAAGGTAAATTGAACAAGAGTCCCGTACGGTAGGCTTGTAAACCGATGGCGCTGTTCAGAACAAGTGAGGGATAAAATGCCGCCCTTGCCGAAGCAACGTCATAGTTTGATGCCTTAAGCATCCATTCTGCTTGTCGTACATCTGGTCTGTTTTGAATGAGATCATAAGCCAACCCCGCATAAACATTTGGCAGCTCTTTGGATGTGCCTGATTCGATTTGGAGGATATCCTGTTCTGTTTTTTTACCAACCAGTATTTTCAATGCAGTTTCTATGTTGAGGATTTCAAGATGGACAGATTTCAACATGCCCTCGAAGTTTTTCTGTTGGGCAAAAAATTGTTGTACTGCTAATTCAGTTATTTGTCCCGCTTCTTTTTGAACCTTTGCCAATGCAACAACTTCAGTTTGCAGCAAGATAGTCTCCTCCAGCAGTTTTTTATTTTGATGTGCAGCTTTCCACGCATAAAAAAGTGAAGAGGTTTCTGCCACCAAACTTGTTTGAATCAGGTTCTTTGTTTCTGCAGATGCGAGGAATCTCGCATAGTCTGCTTTCCTTCTGTTTTTTAATTTACTCCAGATATCAATTTCCCAGCTGGATTGCGCACCAAGATAGAAGTCTGGCAAGTGGATAGGAACCAATTTTCCTTTTTCCATATCTGTAACGATATTGCCAGCTCCATCCATGGTATAAAGACCAAATTTTCTTAAACTGCTCTGAGGGAAAAGATTTACTTGTGGGTAAAGCAGTGCATTTGAAATCCTGCTCTGTGCCCTGGCATATTCAATCCGCTGAATGGCATTTCTAAAATCTGGATTGTAGGACAGGACCGTATCAATGATTTTTTTGAGTGATTGATCAGTTATAAAAGTCTCGTATCCTTGCTTTGCGCTGTTGATGCTATCAGCTTTGAACACAGTTGAAATCGATTCATCTGTTGTAGGTTGCAACGCTATTTTTTGTGGAATACGGCAGCTGATGATCGTATACAGAGATATGAATAGAATGAATATTTTTTTCATGTACGGTTATTTTGATTCTGTCAGAGGAGTCATTTCAGGATTTTTCCTGGTTCTTTTTTTGTCTTGCAGAGTTGCAAAAATCAAGTAGAGTCCAGGTATGAGCAATACGCCTAATACTGTTCCAAAGAGCATTCCTCCAGCTGCAGCAGATCCAATGGTTTTATTTCCAATTGCACCCGCACCAGATGCAAACATCAAAGGCAGGAGTCCAGCGATGAATGCAAACGATGTCATCAAAATGGGGCGCAGTCTGGATGAGGCACCTTCAATCACTGCTGCAAGAGGCGTTGCACCTGCTTTGTGTTTGAGAGATGCAAATTCAACAATCAGGATGGCATTTTTACCCAGCAATCCGATCAACATAATCATTGCAACCTGGGCATAGATATTGTTTTCGAGTCCGAGTGCCCATAAAAACGCAAAGGCACCTACAATTCCAGCTGGCAGGGAGAGAATTACCGGAAGCGGCAAGAGAAAACTTTCATATTGTGCGCTGAGCAACAAATACACAAAGAGCAATGAAACAACAAAAATGATAAGTGATTGATTGCCGGCATTGGCCTGATCTCTAGAAGATCCTGCCCAGTCGTAATCAAATCCCTTGGGTAGATTTTTCTTTGCTTCATCTTTTACTGCATCAATTGCTTGTCCGCTGCTGAATCCTTTTTTTTGCTCACCGTTGATCATTGCGGATGGATACATATTATACCTTGTTACCACTTCAGGTCCATATATTTTTTCTATGTCAAGAAATGCAGAGGTGGGAACCATCTCTCCGTTTTTATTTTTTACAAAGAGTCCCAATACATCCTCTGGTTTGGTACGGTATTCAGGAGATGCCTGCACCATTACGCGGTACAATTGTCCGAATCGGATAAAGTTGGTTGCGTATTCACTTCCCAAATAGGTTTGCAGTGTATTCAATACATCTGCAACAATCACTCCTTTTTGTGCTGCTTTTGCATTGTCAATCTTGACGAGATACTGAGGAAAACTTGCATCAAATGTTGTGAATGCGTTGGAGAGTTCCTTTCGATTGTCGAGTGTATCAGCAAAACCTTTTGCAATGCTTTCGAGGTACTTCAAATCACCTTTACCTGTTTTGTCCAAGAGTCGTAATTCAAATCCGCTGGCATTTCCAAATCCAGGTACTGGGGGAGGAGTAAAAAATTCAATTTTTGCATCTTTGATATAAGCAGTTTTTTTCTTGAGTTCTTCGATCACATCTTTATCGCTTTTGCTTCTCTCATCCCATTTTTTCAAACTGATCAGGTTCATTCCATAGGAAGCACCTGTTCCATCAGAAAGTACATTGAATCCGGCAAGTGTAGATACCGAAGAGACTTCCTTCATCTGTTGGGCAGTTTTTTGAACCTCATCTACTGCTTTTTCAGTTCTTTCCAGTGTAGCGCCAGATGGAGTTGTGATGCTTGCATAAATCGTTCCCTGGTCTTCATTGGGGATGAAACCTGTAGGGATTATTGATCCAAGTACACCTGTGACCACTAAAAATAAAATCAATGAACCATAGACCATGATTCTGCGCGTGGCAAAAGTTTCAACAAACCATTTGTATTTTCCTGACAGGTTATCGTACCAGTTGTTGAATGCTTTAAAGAATGATACGATGAATTTGTTTTTTTGCTTGTGTCCGTCATTATTCAGCATCAACGCACACAAGGCGGGTGTAAGTGTCAACGCTACCACACCTGATAACACAATGGAGATTGCCATTGTTAAGGAGAACTGTTTGTAGAAAACACCTGCAGATCCTGGCATAAATGAAACTGGAATAAATACAGCAGACATAACAAGTGTAATCGCAATGATGGCACCGCTGATTTCATTCATGGCCTGCATGGTGGCTACTTTGGCACCAATTTTTTGCTGTTCCATTTTGGCATGCACGGCTTCGATTACCACAATTGCATTGTCCACTACTATTCCAATGGCAAGTACCAGTGCGAACAGCGTGATCATATTCAGAGAAAATCCGAATAACTGCATGAAGAAAAATGTACCAATCAAGGAGACGGGAACTGCAATGGCAGGTATAAGTGTTGATTTAAAGTCCTGCAAAAAAATGAATACTACCAGCGAAACGAGAATGAAAGCTTCAATCAATGTCTTGATGACATCCTTGATGCTTGCATCGAGAAATGCAGACACGTCATAGCTGATGGTATAGGTCACGCCAGGTGGAAAATTTTTCTTCAATTCCTCCAGTCTGTTTTTGATGTTTTTGATTACTTCGCGTGCATTGCTGCCAGGACGCTGTTTCAATAGAATGGCTGCAGATGGTTTTCCATTTTCTTTTGACAACACATCATATTCTTGTGAACCAAATTCGATTTCAGCGATGTCTTTCAATCGAATGATTTCTCCACCTTCATCTGTTTTGATGATGATGTTTTGGTATTGCTCCTGTGTAGTGAATTTTCCAGTGTATTTCAACACATATTGAAGTGTCTGACTGGTTCTGCCAGAATTTTCACCAATTTTACCCGGTGCCGCTTCAATGTTTTGTTGTTTCATGCTGTTGATCACATCATCGGTGGAGATCGCATAGTTGGTCATCTTCTGGGGATTCAACCAAACACGCATAGAGTAATCTCTTGATCCCATGATATCTGCAAATCCCACGCCTTCAATTCTTTTCAATTCTGCCAATAAATTAATGTCAGTGTAGTTGTAGAGAAACTTCTCATCCATGGTACTGTCACTACTGAGCATGTTGACATACATCAACATACTGTTCTGCACTTTTTCAATGATCACACCTGCTTTGATTACTTCTTCTGGCAGTTCATCATATGTAGATGTTACGCGGTTCTGTACGTTAACAGCTGCTATGTCAGGATTGGTGCCGGTTTTAAATACGATTTGAATGATACTTGTTCCATCGTTGCCTGAAATGGATGACATGTAAGCCATTCCAGGTACTCCATTGATGGCTCTTTCCAGCGGTGTTACCACTGCTTTCACACAGGCTTCTGCATTGGCACCTGTATATTTTGTAATAACGTTCACTTCAGGTGGAGCAATATCGGGGAACTGTGTAACAGGAAGATTGGAAAGAGATATGAGTCCGAGTATCGTAATAATAATCGATATAACTATTGAAAGAATGGGCCTGTTGATAAAGGTTCTGATCATGTTGTTGGTTTAATAGCAGTGCAGAATGGATTAAAAACTGGTTTTTTCAAATTTGATTTGATCTCCATCTTTCACCAGTTGAATTCCTTCATATAGGAACATTTCATTCGGTTGAATGCCTTCATGAACAACATATAAATTGTTCAGCCTGGATCTTGGCTGAATATTTTTTGCCTTGATTTTTCCGGTGGCATCCACTGTATATACATAGATTTTATCCTGAATCTCGAAAGTTGATTTTTGGGGGATGAGGATGGCCTGTTTCAAATCTTCCTTCACTAAAATCTTGCCGCTTGCACCATGTTTGAGGATCAGATTGGGATTTTTGAATCTTGCACGAAAGGCAATATTGCCGGTATTCTTATTGATTTCGTTTTCTATGGTTTCAACTTTCCCTTTGCTTGTGAAAATTTCATCATTGGCCATGAGAAATTCCACATCTTCGATCTGATCAATTTTGTTTTCACTCATCAGTTCTGTGAATTCCTGCTCAGAAACATTGAAGTATGCAAATACTTCTTTGTTGTTGGAGATACTGGTGAGTAAATCTCCCTCCATCACCAAACTTCCAGTTTTAAATGGAATGCGATTGATCACTCCGTCAAATGGAGCCTTTATTTGTGTGTATGAGAGATTGACCTGTGCAATGGAAATGGCTGAAGCGGCCTCCTCTATCTTGGCCTCGATGGCTTCTTTTCTTGCTTTTGCAATTTCCAATTCACTTTTTGACACAATATTTTTATCCAACAGCAGCTGTGTGTTTTTTAATTCAACTTCTGCGAGCTTCAATTCTGCCATCAGTGTTTTGTAGTTTGCATTGGCTTTCAAAAGATTTTCTTTGAATTCCTTGTTTGCCAGGGTAAACAAAAACTGTCCCTGTTTCACTGTTGCCCCTTCATCGACATGTATTTTTTCAATGAAGCTTTTTACATGCGTTCTGATTTCAACATTTTGCAATGATTGAATCTCAGCGATGTATTCTTTTTTAACAACAGTGTCCTTGACCGCAGGGACAGTAACAGAAAACTTTTGTTCTTTCTCTGAAGGTTGCTCTGATTGGTTGCTGCACGCGGCAAGCAATATGGATAGGATGTATACGGAATAAACGGGAATGACCTTTGTCATTTTCATGATTTGGCAATTAGGAAATTAAAAAAAAGTAAAGAAGGACGCTCAGCTTTTACGCTTCTGGAGGAGGCGTCGAAATTTCATCAACAAAATGCTTGACCCATGTTTCTTTGTGCGAATACGTGCGATTCAATTTTGTTTTGAAATATATGTGAGAATAAGACGTTACGTGTGCAATGGCTTCGATGTTTTCTTTCAGTTCGACTTCTTCGCTCCCTGTTTCTGATGTGGTATCTTCTTCGAAGTCATTTATTTGAACAGTGAGGTTTTGGCGAACCTGCCATTGGGAAATAGACAGATAAGACAATCCACACAAAAGCGAAACGGTAAGTCCTATGGTCAAGAAAAATCTCATCTTTATATATAGGAAAACAACTCTTGTGCTAATTGGTTGACTCCTATTTGCAATTAGGTTGCAAATTTCTTGATTATTCTTCAATTAATCAATAATTTAAAGTATTGAAAATCAGGGTTATGAAAGATCAGACCAGGGGAAGACAAGCGAAATCCAGCATCTTGAGCAGGCAAAAAGCCACCATGCGGGTGCTGAAAGATGGGGTTTTGATTACCATGGGCATTTTTTCTGCCACATTTGGATTCAAGGGATTTCTCATGACCAATCGGTTCATTGATGGGGGTGCAACAGGAATCTCACTCTTGGTGTCGAATACCACTGACATTCCGCTTTCCATTTTACTGATTTTGGTTAATTCCCCTTTCATCGTCATGGGATTCAAAACGCTGGGGAGGAATTTTGGTATCAAGACGATTCTTGCTATCACCGGACTGGCATGCTGTGTTGCATTTGTTGAATTTCCCAGTGTAACAGAAAATGAAATACTGGTGGCGATTTTTGGAGGCATCTTTTTGGGTGCAGGAATTGGATTTGCCATCAGAGGAGGTGCTGTGATCGACGGTACTGAAATTCTCGCAATATATCTCAGTAAAAAATTTGGACTGACTATTGGTGATATCATCATCATACTGAATGTCATGATATTTTCTGCAGCCATTTATTTTCTATCTGTGGAAATCGCTTTGTTTTCCATGCTGACTTATTTTGCTGCATCCCGTACATTGGATTTTATAGTGGAGGGAATTGATGAGTACCTGGCCGTCATTATTGTTTCCAAAAAAACCGATGAGGTTATGGATATGATTGTTAAAAAAATGGGCAGAGGGGTGACTGTTTTTAAAGGAGAGCGGGGATATGGCACTTCCGGGGAAGTAACCAATTCAAAAATTTTATATTCTGTCATTACACGTTTGGAAGTAAACAAGTTCAATGCCGAATTGGAGCAGATTGATCCCAGTGCTTTTGTTGTGATGAACAGTATTAAAGATACAAAAGGCGGAATGGTAAAGAAACGCGCGCTTAAACACTGATAAATAGAAATGTCATGAAAAGTTATTTGATTTCATTGTTTGTATTGATTACAACAATTTCTTTTGCGCAGGACAATGATCAGAAATTTATCATCATAACAACAGATGGATTGCGTTGGCATGAAGTTTTCAAAGGAATGGATTCATTGATTGCAGTGGATAAGCAATTCAACCAGAACGACAGTCTTGGTTTGTTCAAGAAGTATTGGTCCAGCGATGTTGCTAACAGAAGATCATTGCTAATGCCTTTTTTCTGGGGTACTGTCCAGACAAAAGGACAACTCTATGGCAATCGTTTGCACGGTAGCAAAGTAGACAACGCCAATCCCTATTGGTTTTCCTATCCCGGATACAGTGAGTTACTGACTGGGCAAGCAGATACTGCCATCAACTCGAATGATTTTCCACCCAATCCATATGAAAATATTTTAGAGCATTTCAATAAAAAGCCATCGTATAAAAACAGGGTTGCTGCTTTTGCATCATGGAATGCTTTTGATAGAATACTCAACGAGCGCAGAAGTGGTTTTCCTGTGATCAATGCATTTGATGACAACAAAACAGCCATGGAGCATCCAGATTTGAAGCTGATTCATGAAATGGTGATGACTGGATTCAAACCCTTTGGCAGCAGCGAAATTTTGGACGTATTTACACATTTTCAGGCAAGAACCTATCTCAAAGAAAAAAAGCCAAAAGCATTTTATATCTCCTATGGCGATACAGATGAGTGGGCACATCATGCTTACTATAAATATTACATCGAGGCCATTCATCAATTTGATGCATGGGTTAAAGAGATTTGGGAGTATGTACAAGCAGATCCATTTTACAAGGACAAGACTACCCTGCTCATTACAACTGATCATGGAAGGGGCGATATAAAAAAAGACGAATGGACTTCTCACGGTCAATCTGTTGCGGACGCCCATGAGACCTGGTTTGTTATATTGGGTCCCAATGTTCAACCTTTGGGAGAGGTTACATCAACGCATCAATATTATCAGCAACAACTGATACCTACACTTTCGAAATTGATTGGTGAGTCATTCAAACCTGCGCATACCATTGCGGAGGCGATTCAAATTCCGATGAAAAAATAAATTTATTTTTTTTGAAGAAACGCCAAAAGGTCAGCCATCTCTTGATGCGACATGGTTCCTTCCAATCCCTCCATCATCAGGGAGGTTCCCATGGAACTCATTTTTTTCATATCCCTCTTGTTGATGTTGACTTTCTCTCCACCCATTTTTTTGATGGACACAAATTGATCATTCTCTGTATCAACAATGCCGATATGGATGGTCCCATCTTTTGTTTCAACACGGTGACTGATGTACTGTGTATTTACTGCTGCATTGGGATCCAATATATCATGCATGATGGACTCCTTGCTTTTGCGATTGATTTCCGTTAGAACCGGACCTACTTCCTGGCCGATGTTTCCGTATTTGTGACAATTGCTGCAAATCGCCTGAAATACCTGTTGACCATTATTTGGGTTCCCTTTGAGTGCAAGGGCGGGTTTCATTTTTTCGATCACATCTTTTCTGCTGATGATTTCTTCATCAGAGAATAATTTTTTCGCACGGCTTTTGATGCTGGCATCATCTGTCCATGCAATCAGCATTCTTCTTCTCTCTAAATCAAAATTCATTTCTCCGATGTTGATTTGGCCTTTTTCCAATGCAGTCAGCAATGCATCGTGGTGTGTATCGATGTACAGTAATAAGTCACTCGCATACCTTCTTGTACTCGGACTCAATTCATTCCACATGGATATTATCCGTGTGCCGATTTCTTTCTCCTTGTATTTTGACAATTGCAGAAGTGCCTGTTCCTGTATTTTCAATGGCTGATTGTTTTGAAGGCAGGAAAACAATGCATTTGATTTTTCCTTGTATGGCAGCAATGCAAGGATAGACAGCTGTTTCAACCTTTCTTCCTCCGACATCGATGTATCGTTTACTTTTTTGATGGCCTGTTGGCTGTACGTGATGAATAGTTTTGATGGTGCGAGCTGGAACCGGCTTCTGAGTTTGGCAATTTCGGGGACAATCGCAAGATCGATTGACTCCAAATTATCCAGCAATGATTCAACGGTTGAGCTTTTCAAAACCGCATCACCCTTGTTTAATTGTTCGATGATCTGCTTGGTTTCGGAAATACCCAATGCATTTTCTTTGATGAAGGCCAACATACTTTCAATCGCAGATGCGGAATCATTCAATTGCAGTGCAATGGATGCAAGCAATGTTGACTGATTTTTTTGGTTGACCAATAAATTGAAAGCCTCCAATGGAAAATGTTTCACCGCAAGCGTTTTGGCTGCAACATTCCATTTGTCATCTGCTGGCTGGTACACTGATTGCGCCATCAGCTCTTTGTATTTGATGATCTTGTCTTTTTGAATAGTACTTAGACTCAATGCAGCTTGCATGGCTACTCTTGGTTCCTGATCTTGGAGAGATTTGATCATGCGATCTACAATTGTTTGGTCATGCACAAAGTCTTCAGATATGATCAATGCATTTTCTCTGATACCTGCTGATGCATCTTGCATGGCTTTCAATAATATATCAGTCCCTAGTTTTCCGACTGATTGCAGTATCCAAAGTGCATGCAGTTTGGACATCGGTTGATTTCCTTCAATCATTTTTTTCAATGTATTCAATCCTTCATTTGAGATGCCTCTCTCAATCAATTTTCGTTGTGCAGTTTTTCTGTACCACGCATTTCTATGTGAGAGATAATTCAGACAATTCTTTTCATCCTCAAAGGAAATAGCTTGGGTAGAAGATGTGTTTGAGCTAGGGTAGATTTTATAAATTCTTCCCTTGTCTTTTCCAGCATTGATATCGAGCGTTTTCTCCATTTCATCCGGAATCCATTCCGGATGTTCAATCACATCGCGGTACATGTCAATCAAGTACATGTTGCCGTCGGGACCCACTTCCAGGTTCACTGGACGCGAAGAGCGATCGAAGGTTGCAAGAAATTCTTTTTCCTTGAACAAACGTGCAGCTTTGAAAGCTGATTGATCCTGCTTGATTTTATCAACATGCACCAGATTCAATACAACATCGTTTACCCAAAGTGTTTGATCGTATTTTTTTCCCCACGAACCGCCGTCGTAATAGGTGATGCCACATGAACCTGAAAAGTATCCTGATTGTTCAGGGTGATTGAGTCTTGTTGCCTGTTCGCCGATTGGATATACCCTTGCGAGTCCATTTTCTTCATGATCTGAAATATTCTGCAGGGTATGATCCACCAATAATTTTTTTCCCTGTATGTATCGGTCTGGAAAAACGATTTGTGAAGCATGGGTTAGATTATGTGTTCCGAAAACTCTACCAAATTCATCCATGGCCAAACCAAATCCACCTGATGACTCCCCAATGATTTCAATTTTCTTTTTCTTGATATCAAAGCGAAAATCTTTTCCTCTTAAATCAATGCTATTGTCATTGTCTCCCCACCAGTAAGGTTTTCCATCGTTTCCACCATTGGCCGCATAAATCCAGTTGTCAATGCCATATGTAAGTCCATTGTAATTGTGTTGAAGGTTACCTGTTGCGAATCCCCCCATCAGGGTATCTACTTTTTCAACCTGCTCATCGTTGTTTTCATCTTTGCAGTAGAGCAAATAGGGAGGTGCAGCGACCAGCATTCCTTTTTCGTAAGGCATGAAGGAAGTTGCCATGTTCAGATTGGATGCATAGGTTTTGGCAAGGTCCATTTTTCCGTCATGGTTGGTGTCTTTGAGCATCAGGACTTTGCTCTGTACATCTTCGAGTGGATAGCCAGGCATTTCAAGTACCAACATATTGCCTCTGTCATCGAATGCAATATCAACAGGGTCTTTGACAAGAGGTTCGCTTGCGATGCTTTCAATATTGAAGCCATCTGCCAATTCAAATCCAGGGACCAATGCTTGTTTTGTTTTGCAGCTGTTGGTTCCTATCAGAACGAATGAAAAAAGCAGCAAGCTCAAGGAATTGCATTTCATATAAATGAATGTTGGTGGCCGTTACAGCAATTTATTGAAAATTATTTTTACATGATATTTTGTGGAGGTTTTGGGGTTTCAATACATGTTTTTGCATGAAATCATTTGTACAGCCAACCATCATCATTGAGTGGACACTGTACTTCAGTGAATATTGCAGCATGGAATTTCACACCAAACTTATTCTTGTTGCTACTGATTTTTCTGAAAACGCCTTATATGCATTGAAGGCATCGGTTGATTTTTTGCAGATCCCACAGTCCAGATTGGTTGTTATACATGTAGAAGATGTTAAAGACAATGACCAGCTGCATATTGTGCATCTTAAATTGGATACTTATATCAAAAACTTTTTCAAGCACAATGAACCTGTTCCGGTGCCCGAAAGAGTTGTTATATCAAGCAACTCTGTTTACAAAGCAATTGTTGATTATATAACTAAAATGGATCCTTACATGCTTGTTGTTGGAGCAAAGGGAAGTTCAAACATTCGGAATCTTCATATAGGGAGTAATACTGTACATTTTTTGGAGAAAGCATCATGTCCGGTTCTAGTTGTACCAATCATGAATAGTTGATGCTATTGAGAAACTCTTCTCAAAGTAATCATATTGCACTCCAGATCGTCTTTTGCATTCAATACTTTGCTGCTGAGTTCCAGCAGTCCGGTTCCTTTTTTGAGTAACACCTTCCCGAGTTTAAATGGTTTAAAATCTTTGACATAGGATTCATCTCTTTCTACTTTATCGTTTTCCATTCCGAGAAGAGGGACATTGTTTGCAGCAGTAATTTTATTTGATATACTTGTCTCATTCAGTTTCAGTTCAAGAATGGATCCAATATTTTTTTCAGAGCAGGCATAATAAACCTCCACCTCAAAGATCCCATCAGATTCAACTTCAACATTCCAGGTGATTTTATCTTCTGTTGATTTCCATCCCAAAAAATAACTATCGTTGGGATGTTTACTTGAGCGGATGATATTGCCTTTGGCTTCGCCTTCTGCTGCTGGAAGGTTTGTCAATGGCATTTTTTGATTGCCCACAATCAATGGACGCAGATCTTGAACAGGTAGTTCTGGCCGAACGGATTGCAACCATTGATCTTTCCATGATTTGAGTTTTTGGTATTCAGCGGGGTATTGACTTGCTACATTTTTTGTTTGATTGGGATCATGGACCATATCAAACAATTCGTCTTTGTTGGATAGTCTGAAGTTTTGCGAACGCACACTGGTTTCATTTGCCCAGAAGCTTGGGATGATTCTGTCAGGAGTTGAAGGATTTTTATCCATCAGTAATTTTTTCAGGCTGATGCCATCAAATGGTTTTGGGTTCTTCCATTGGATACCGGTTAATTCAATCAATGTTGGAAACAGATCGATGTTGGCAGTGATGTTGTTCAATGTTCTTCCGGCTTGGATGTTGTTTTTCCATGAGATAATAAACGGAACTCGCACACCACCTTCGTCTGTTGTGCCTTTGATGCCTTTCATTCCTCCATTGTAGCGGTTTCCGTTGGGACCATTGTCAGAAAAATAAATGATGATCGTGTTGTTGAGTTGATTGTTTTTTTTCAGTGTCTCGATGACACGTCCAATGTTTTCATCAATGTTTTCATTCAGTGCAAGTGCTGCTCTGGTATGTTGGATATCTTCTTTTTCTGGTATGGAACCTTGTTGTTGGATGGATTTGTTTTTGTATCGGTTCCAGAATGCGTCTGGGACCTGCATCGGACTGTGTGGTGTGTTCAATGCCATGATCATGAAAAAGGGTTGATCGGTTTTATCGTTGAGGTATTCGATGGCATGATTGGTCAGGTCATCTGTCATGAATCCTTTTCCTTTGATGACTTCGCCGTTGTGTTCCAGGATGGGATTGAAATAATTTCCCCAATGACCTGAGCAGAATCCATAAAATTCATCGATGCCTCTGCAATTGGGATGATAAGGTGCTTGTCCACCGTTGTGCCATTTCCCGAACAGTGCTGTTTTGTATCCCCCATATTTAAAAGCTTCTGCGATGGTGGTTTCATCCAAGTCCAGTCGCACCCTTCCCGTGGAAGTCCCGCTCACGCCTGTTCTTACATGGTATCGTCCTGTGAGTATTTCAGCACGGGTGGGGGAGCAAACCGGACTCACATAAAACCTATCAAGTATTGTTCCCGATTTGGCAAGTCGATCGAGGTTGGGAGTAGCAACTGTTTTGTTGCCTGTGAATCCCAGATCACCCCATCCCTGATCATCTGCAATGATGATCAGCACATTGGGTTTTGGTGCAGCATTTATTTTTTGCGCAAAGGTTTCCAGTGATAGGAATGTGAGCAGCAGGACAATGATCGAACTTTTCATATGTGGCAGTGTTAACCTAAATATAAATTAAATCCTGCAGGCATGTGTAAACGAAGTTTGCTTATGTTTGCTTCATTAAATCATACATGATGAAAACATTTTTGACACTTTTGTTTGCTGCCATTTTCAGCATTGCTGGGTTGAATGCGCAGACCACCTCTACTCCCGAAAGCTTTTTGACAGGCAAGTGGAGTGTATTTGTAAAAGGAACTCCGCAGGGTGATGTGACTTTGCCCGTTCGATTTGAAATGAAGGAAGGAAAATTAAAGGGATTTTATACCGATTTGGAATCCAAGGAAGAGAAGGCAATGGATACAGCTTATTTTGAGAATGATAAGTA
>JBEAYH010000177.1:0-5613 GCA_041159435.1 Bacteroidota bacterium
TTATAAGATAAGCGAGTATAGGGTGGGGAAGTAAAGGATAATCTAAACGAATAAATCTTTTGCTAATATATGTGCACTTACAAACTTTTCCAATTCAACTGCATGAAAAAGTATTGCTGCACAGGCAATACAGATAAGGAACTCCGATAAGGTTAATGGAGCGGTTTTGAATAGTTGATTAGCAATAGGGAGATAAATTACTGTTATTTGAAGAATAAAAGTGAAGAGCAAGGCCCAGATGATGGACATGTTCTTGAATAAACCATCTTGAATAACTAAACTCTTCTCTCTTTTGATGGCCATCACATGTCCAAGTTGGGAGAGTGATAACACTGTGAAGACCATGGTTTGCCAATGTGTATTTTGATTGGTTATTGCCCAAGCTTGTACGGCCAATGTAATACCTGCCATTAAAAGGCCTACCCAAATAATATGAAAACCTGTTCTATCCGAGAAAAGACTCTCATTGGTTTTTCTTGGAGGTCTGTCCATGATGTTAGGTTCTGATTTTTCATTTGCAAGTGTGAGTCCTGGTATACCATCAGTAACCAAGTTGATCCATAAAATATGAATGGGTAGTAGCGGAATAGGCAATCCAAAAAATGGTGCAAGCAACAGTATTAATATCTCTGCGCCATTACAGGTCATGATGTACTTTACAAACTTTCTGATGTTGTCATAAATTCTCCTTCCCTCTTTTACACCTTTTACAATACTTGCAAAATTATCATCTAATAAAATCATTTGTGCAACTTGTTTACTAACGTCTGTGCCAGTGATCCCCATCGCTATACCTATATTGGCTGCTTTAAGAGATGGCGCATCATTTACTCCATCGCCTGTCATGGCAACAAAATGATTTTTTTTCTGCAGTGCGTGAACGATTCTTAATTTTTGTTCTGGCGAAACTCTTGCGTATACTCTGATTTTTTCAATATTTTCTATAAAAATATCTTCGCTCATTTCACTTAATTCTTTTCCTGTAACTACCCATTCATTTTGTTTAAGCAATCCGATTTGTTTAGCGATGCTTGCAGCCGTTTTAGGATGATCGCCGGTAATCATGACTGTGTGAATACCTGCCGTTTTACATTGGTGAATGGCTTGTTTTACTTCTTCCCTTGGGGGATCTATCATGCCTGTTATTCCTGCAAAGTGTAATTCACTTTCTATTGATACCAATGAAGGTGCAATTGGGAGGCTATCAATTATTTTAAAACCATACACAATAACTCGCATGCCTTCAACAGCATATTCATCAACGTTATTGGTGATAGTTGAAGTGTTGTATTGCGGGAGAAAACAAGTAGAGAGTGTTTCTGCTGCCCCTTTCGTTACTACCAAGTATTGTTCATTGTATTGATGGATGGTGGTCATGCATTTTCTATCAGCATCGAAGGGGAATTCGTATACACGGTCTAATTTCGCTCGGGTGCTCCACATGGTTTCTTTTTCATGTGTAGAGATATAATATTCAACAATAGCTATTTCCGTGGGGTCGCCTTTATAAGTTCCGTTGATATTATTTTCAACATCATGGTTGAGTGCCATGCAGCACTCGAGGTTAGACATTTTATCATGAAGCTTAACTTCTGCATCTGGTTGATAAGTTTTTATGACTGACATTTTATTTTGCGTGAGGGTACCTGTTTTATCGGTGCAGATATAGGTAACTGAGCCAAGTGTTTCAACAGCTGTTAATTTTCTAATGAGTACATTTTTGGCGACCATTTTTTTTGCTCCTCTAGCAAGGGCGATGGTTACTAATGCTGGCAAAGCTTCTGGGATAGCGGCTACAGCCAGCGAGATAGCGGTGAGTAACATTTTGACAGGATCTTCGCCTTTGATATAGCCGATAGTGAAGAGGGCAACACATATGAATAAGATGATATAAGAAAGTTTTTTGCTGAAGTCGGCCGTTCTTTTTTGCAATGGCGTTTCACTTTCTTTATGTTGAAGCATACCAGCTATTTGTCCCAGTTTCGTATGCATTCCAGTCTCCACAACAATTCCCCTTCCGCGTCCACCAGTTATTTGCGTCCCTTTGAACGCCATATTAGTAAGGTCTCCTGTAGATAGCCCATGGTCTTCTAGTTTTTCTGTTCCTTTAACCACTGGTAGTGATTCACCAGTGAGCATGGCTTCATCGATGAACAACTGGTTAGTTTCAATTAATCGCAGATCAGCACCAACAATATTACCGGCTTCTAACAGAATGAGATCACCTGGAACAAGATCTTCAGCGGGAATGGATTTTGTTTGATGGTCGCGCACCACAGTTACATGTAGTGCAGATAATTGTTTTAGAGTATTCATTGCTTTTTCAGCTCTGAGTTCCTGTATAAAACTTATGACTGCATTTAGTAAGACGATGATGAGAATGATAATAGTGTCTGTAAGGTCTCCTACCATTCCAGCAATAGCTGCGGCAATTAGGAGTGCGATGATCATGAAGTCTGTGAACTTGAGAAGAAATAGTAGAATTGGGCTTCTTTTTTTCTTTTCGATTAGTCTATTTTTCCCGTATTGTTTTTCTCTTTCCAGTAGTTGAACAGGGGAGAGACCTGTTATACTTGAATTTATTTTTTTTATTACTTCCTGAGTGTTGAGTTTATGCCAAGTATACTTCATTTTCAATTATTTTGAAATAGAAGAAAGAGGTTGATGGCATAGACTATAAAAATTAGAATAGCATCCCATGCGAGAATAAACTTTTTCCCTAACGCGTGGTAGCTTAATCCAATTATTACAATTGCTGACATGATAATGGTTGATAAAATAGAAATCAAGTGACTGGGTGATGCGTCTTGCAGGAGGAGACCTTTTGTATAGAACAAATCGTCGATGGCTAGGATGAGTACATTGAAGATATTGCTACCTAGGAGGTTTCCGACTGCCATATCGATAGAGCCCATTCTCACTGCTGCAATGGAGACTGCAATTTCGGGTAGAGAGGTGGAAATGGCGAGAAAGAAGGTGCCGACAAAAGATTCTTTTAGTCCTATAATTTCTGATATATGTTTTGCAAAAAATGGGAGAGCGAGTGCTGCAAGAATGATGAAAGAAGAAAAGCTGATGTATCGGAAGATGATTTTTTTTAGGGTAGGAAGGTTGTTGCGCAGAGTGGGTTGGTTGTTTTCTGGATGGTTCCGTTCATTAAAATAAATGATGCGAATAGATAAGAAGTAAACAAGAATGAAAATGACACTTGATAATGCGATCCAGGGGGTGATAGCAATATGATGCGGGATGAATATGGTTAGTCCAACTATTGTAATTAAGATGATACCCAGCCCTGCATTGAGAATATGTGTTTGTGATGCGATGCCAAAAATAGGTTTGTGTTTAGGCGTAAATACATCAAGCATAGCAAGAATACCAAGGTTGAAGGCACAGCTTCCGATGATATCACCCACTGCGAGATCTGCTGAGCCCACAATAGTAACTGAACTGATACCTACCATGAGTTCTGGAAGAGAGGTTATACTGGCCATGAGGATGATGCCTATCCATCCTTTACTGATTCCCGTTGCATCGGCAAGCAGATCACCGTAGAAGGATAGTTTTCTTCCTACGAAGAAAATGGTGAATGCACAAAATATGAAACCAAAGATGTGGAGCATTTTTTCATTTAAAGATACCTTATCCTTTATGTTTTATTTCTTGGCAAAATTACTTTTAAATAGAATTTCTAATTTTAAGAGTGTTGTAGATATGGGAGTATGATATCTTTAAATGCTCCTTTTTAGGATGACAGTTTAAAAATCATTTTAACAGCTTACTTTTAAACCAATAAAAATAGATCTTTTTAGGTCAATCACTTACAAGGGGTTTTTATGTAGGATGCACAGAAAAGTGCACAGTTTTGTGAATTTTACCTATAGTTTCTTGATTTGACTTATCCATGTTATAAGATAAGTGGAGAGAGGGAGAAAGTAAAGGGTTGATTAGTCTACTTTATTAATACCCTTTACCATTTCTTTCAAGCAGTTCAAATGCTTCTTTCCAACTTGGTATCGTTTCAGATTCATAACCATAAGTTTTACCAATAGCAATTTTTCTGAATGATTTAATTGCTTTTAAATGTATACTACTTTTCATAAATATACGCATGGTATCTCTGTCTTTCCATGCAGTCAGTGTGCATTGAAATCCATTTATATTTTTTACTTCACAAAATAGATTTCCCTTTGCAGTCTGAGCTTGTCTGAAGGATGGAATAGCATACCTCCAGAATAGTAAAAAACCTATCAGTCCTTTTGGTTTTAATCCTGTTATAGAAATATGCATATTCTTCTATTTAGATGAGATGATATCTTCAATAATTTGAATATGGTGATTGGTATGAATGTCTAACACCATAAACGTATTTTTTTTATTGAGAACACCAAAAATATTATGTTCATAAAATTTATTTGGATCTGCCTTTTTTAATTCTTGAATTTTTTCTCTTGTTTTTGTAAAGAGAGCATCAAAATCTGTTTTTTCTGTTTGTTTGGGATTTACAGCATCAGGAGCTTTACCCTTTCCCCTTGGGAATTTATTGATTGTAAATACAATTGCTCTTGCAAGGTTAAACTTCCATTTATATTGAGCAGGATCAGAAGCTATTAAAGCAGAAATCATTTTTATGATTACAAGTAGTGAATGTTCTATATGCCAGCCAACATTAGCGGATGATACAGAGGTGTTTACTCTATCGGCATCTTTTATAAATGCATATAATTTTTGTAGCGGTTGTTCTATGTTTCTCATCTTTTTAAGTGGTTTTTAAATCTGAATTTAATCTTTTGTAAAAAAAGCGGTATAAATCACATAAATCCAACTCAATAAAGCATGAAAAATTGCAAGGAGTATTGATTTATTCCTGTCCCAGGATATTACTACTGCAATTACGCTTCCAAGTGAAACCCCATCTTTAAGTATTGATTTGTTTACAATACTATCTTCTGCTTGAACTGTTATGGCAACAAAAATAAGAACTAGCGTCATGAATAAAGCCTGCTTTTTCATTGATCATAATATTTTAGGATTATTTAATTTTTGATTCAAATTGATCCATACTGCATGTGTTTTTTCCTCATTACTGATCCGATACTTTTTTCAAATTATCATCAGGTACTCTATCCACAAGATAACTGTAAGGATCGATGCCTGCTTGCCAAGGCTTCTCTTTAGTAATAAATACGAAAGTGCCTTCTTTTTCACGCATGCGCAACCTACGCATCTCTAGCGGTTTACCGTATTTCTTTCCTTCATCAGGCTTTGCCAGGAGCCCTACCATAATCCAGTCATCCAATATTGCCGGAGTTTCTCGGCCTACCGAATCGGCATACATCTTGATTGCCTGTACTGTAATGGTAGTTTCATAAGCATTGGTAATCTTTTTCGTTTTGGCCTCTATTACCCTGTTATTGAAGAGCGTAATTTTTTTGAATAAGTCGCGGATGAGATACTGTAAACTATCGGGTGTCTGTTTTTCTAAACGGTTCACCAACTCATATGCAGTGGGGTATGGAGGTTCACGATAGGCAAAACTGTCTACTAAATTCTTTAATGCCGCATTCACCTGATTTTCTCCAATCATCTCTTTTAAATAATACATTACTGTAC
>JBEAYH010000182.1:0-5525 GCA_041159435.1 Bacteroidota bacterium
GTATGCATGCCTTGCATCGTAGTAGACTTCTAAGCTGATGCCCTTATATAATTTCTTCTTCACCTGATAGCGAGCCGACATGAAAGAATAAAAATTCAGCGAGGGATGGTCTAGCTCGTAATGAAAGTAATTTCTGCCGTTCTTTTTCCACTGCCGGCGCAGTGATCCTGGTGCAATCGCTATCTGATCGCCCGATGTTCCAAATATACTCCGCACATGTACCCAGTCGGAATTGGTGCTGATATAGCTGTTCATACGCTTTGCAGCATCATTGGTCAAACGAGGCATCCTTTCTCTTACCGGCAAATCATATTTCTTACGTTTATTTTTATCTGATAGCTCATATCCTACTTGATATCCAAGTTGAGGAAGAATTGATTCGTTATTGAAGAACGTGCCGTTATCAACAATAGACGATATGCTCACCTCATTCTCAATTCCTTTGGCGAAATATCTCATTGACATTGTCATGTCGAGCGAGTCGCCCGGCATCATCGGTTTTTTTAATTTATACATTGAAAAACCTAGTAGCGTATCGCGCAACAACAAGGTTGAGCCGGGTAAATTTATCTCATTTTTTAAACTAGTACTATGAGTAAAGAAAAGAGTATCGATGCCAGATGAACCTTTATTTTTCATGCGCTGCCTACAAGAAACTTCCAATCCCCTTTTATTTGGATAAAGCTCAATATGATAATCGAGATCCGTGATGCGCGGCTGATAACGTCCTTCGTATTGCTTGTATCTTTTTTCGTAGTCTGCCGAACTTTTCTCTACTTGGTCAGAAGTTTTAAAAGTATTAAGCACTTTTGTTTGATAGAAAAGCCATACTCCAAAAATCAACCATATGAAAATGAAACTTAATAATACAGGTCGGTATGAACGTACCCTACTCCATGCTAAACGCGCTCGGATCTGTATATGTTGATCGCGCCCTCTTACCCAAAATAAGATTGCTAAACTAATCAGTACAAGCCCCGCACATACCCAATATCCCTTAAATGCCATATGGCCAAAGAGAAATGGACCAAATGCATTCATATCGGAATATGTTAAACCGGATGTAGCCCCATAAATCACTAGGTTACTCTTTACATCAAGTGCCGGCCAAATGAATGAATTGGCAATCAACACAGCAATAAAAAGAAAATAACCTAAGTAACGGTTATTCACCAATGAGTGAATGAAAATGCTCAAAATGATCATGCTTAGGAATGTTAACCCGTCTGACACAATCAGTTCTACCACGTACACTTCGGGACGCAGATCTGCAAAGCCATTTATCAACTGTGTGGTCACACCCATGCATACACCAATGACCAGCAAAATAAGCACTGAGAGATACATGGCTAGTGTTTTTGAAACCACCGGAAGCCAGTCGGGGTAAGGAAGCGAATCGTAAATATCATTCACTCTCGATTCACGTTCTTTCCAAACAATCGCACCCGAATAAAAGGTAATGACCGCCAAAATAAAAACATAAAACGAACCTCTGATAATCTCAATCACATTGTATGTTACAGGAAAGGAACTAATGCCATATCCCTCATTGGTTGCCAACCTAAGACTACCGAAAAGATTAATGGCTGCAAAAACCATAATAACCAAAAAGGCAATATTCTTGACGATAGAAATGGTTTCGATACGGATCTGACTGGTTAGCTGACGAAAAGCCCAGGCGGTACTTAACTCCGGTTTGACTCTTGTTAAAGCACCCCACATTTTTTCTGTATGATGGGGTTCATCTTCCGCTTTTCGTTTACCGACTTTTGATTTTTCAGAAAAACTAAATCGTACCCAGGTGATGGCAAAAACAAGAATACCCACTGCAGACCAAATGACACGGTTTAGCAGTATGAGTTTTTCGTATCCAATGGTAAGTGTATTGCGGTCATCTACGGTCCAGTACTTGGTAGCAACAGAAAATGTTCGCAATCCGAATGGATCGAGCATTGCACCCAGCATTTCGTTGTCAATATCTTGAATAAGTGTAAGAGAAATACTGTACCCCACTAGCAGGGCCATGCTGCCAATGAAAGAAAGCATCGTGTTTCGGGTAAGGGCTGAGATGCTGAAGATGATGGCACCGGAAAACATTAGGTTGGGAATAATAAAAACCAGCACCCCATTTAAGTGCGCCTGCCAATAAATCGGTCCGATCTGTTCGGCATCTATCCAAGGCATGATGCTTCCAATTAAATTACCTGCTGATATCCCTAGAAAAGGAATGATACTGATCACCAGCGCTCCGGCAAAACGCGCCAACAGAAAATCATGTTTACTCAATGGAGTAGTGAAAAGGATTTGACTGGTTTTCTGGTTGAAATCTCTTGCTGCTGCACTGTTGAAAAAAGTAGTGATCATCAGCAAACTGATCAGAGAAAATAATGCATAGTAATTCTGCACTACATAGGGAGCATTTTTGAGCACATTGCCCGTACCTTCTCCAATAGTAATATTGTTACTGACTGTAGCACCAAAAACGAGCAAAGCATTGACGAGAAAAAAAACATATACGATTGGCTGACGCAGCCAGTATCGAAGTTCAAAGCGGAAAAGATGCATGAACATGTTGACCCTCCTTTTAAGCCTCTACGGCTTTATTTAATCCTTTAATATGAGAAAAGAAGACATCTTCAAGATCGCCCTCTATCTGGCTGAACCCATCCAATGGGGGCCGGTTGCCAAATACATGGATTACAGGTTGACCGGCAACCATTCTCGTTGAAATAACAGGAAGTTGAGAAGTGAGTTCCTGCAACTTGTTCTTGGGAACAGAACTGCTCCAGATGCGGTTTCGCACACTTGCCAGCGCTTCGCTGGGACTTCCTGCAAACAATACACTACCACGATCAATAATGGCCATCTGGCTACAAAGTTCTTTCACATCTTCTACTATATGCGTACTGAGAATTACAATTACCTGCTCACCAATTTCAGACAGCAGGTTGTAAAAGCGGTTACGCTCACCTGGGTCAAGTCCTGCAGTGGGTTCGTCAACAATAATCAGGTGTGGATCACCAATCAGTGCCTGTGCTATACCGAAGCGTTGCTTCATGCCACCGGAAAAACCACCAAGTGCTTTTTTTCTCACCTCCCATAGATTCACCCTTTTTAGAAGCTCCTCCACCATGGCTTTGCGTCCATTACGTATTCCCTTCAGTACAGCGATATGATCAAGCATATCGTAGGCACTTATTTTAGGGTAAACGCCAAACTCCTGTGGTAGGTAACCAAGCGTGCGACGCACTTCCATTTTATTATTTAAGACATCTAAATCTCCAAGATGAATACTGCCGCTATCAGCTTCCTGAAGTGCAGCTATGGTTCGCATCAGTGTTGATTTCCCGGCGCCATTAGGGCCTAGCAATCCAAACATACCTCTTGGAATGGTTAGGTTAACATCGTCGAGTGCTTTAACGCCGTTGGCATAGGTTTTGGAAAGATGTTTAATTTGAAGTTCCATATAAGGGATTTTTTCTATGTTTTGAAGAAACAAATAAAACAATTCTTTTAAATATGAAAATTGATAGAAGGATTGTTTTGATGTTTATTGGTTTTTCAAAAGATACAACTGGCCTACAAAACTCACACACAATGAACAAGCCATCATTTCTGAGGACTTGTTACATGCGGCCCTCCTTTTCGACGAAAGGTGCAGCTATAATCCTATGATCAAGAAAGAGACTATTAGAAAATCTATTTTTAGTATTGATCTATTAACAAAATTCACTTTAATTTATTTTATAAAATCTTTTATAACACTTAAAACTATTGTAGGTTTTTCGAGAGGGCTAATGTGTCCGCCTTCTATTTCTATTGTTTTAATATTTGGTGGTGTCGGGACGTAATCTTCCTTTCCCTTTATTGCAATCGTCCTTACATTCAAATTATTGATTAATCTGGTTGCATCTTCCGCATTTATAATTACAGCTTTGTCTGTTTGTTTAATTTGATTATTTGACAAAATGCTCATAGGTCGTTTCAGCTTCTCAATTAATTTCGGATTTTGTTTTAATGATGTTTTACCAAACAAAGCTTTTGCAGCCTGTTTCGTGTAAAAATTTCTGAATAATAACATAGAATGTTGTAGACGAATGATTAACTTATTTTTATTTGATGCCGTCAAAAAAGGCATATTGCATAACACGATTGATGAAAATCTTTCAGGTTGCTTGTTTGCTACTCGGAGAATGGTCATACTTCCCCATGAATGGCCAACAGCTATGATTTTCGGGACATGTAAACTATCCAAAATTTCGATGAGCATATCGGCACAATCATTCAACGACCAATCAGCTTTTGTGATCTCACGGCTTTTCCCGTGAAACGGCATATCAATAGTAATAACCATTCGATCATCTATATGATTTATCTGTTCATCCCATAAATGGTGGTCAAAATAAACACCATGAAGAAAGATTATAGGAGGCTTATCGGTTATACGTTCGGTTTTTTGAATGGCTATTTTACCAATCTTGGTTTGAACGAAAGTGGTTTTTGCTGAAGTAGACATACTAATGAATAGGGTTGCAATTAGAAATAAACATAATTTCATTTCAATTACTAATAGAGGGAGCTTGCTTCGAATAAGTACTATCCGTTAATTGATGAACAATGAACTCTGCCATATCTCCCAAGGTGATGGATAATTTCAAACCTTTACCATCCAATGTTGCGTGTACATTACCTTTTGGTGTCTTGTCGACAATGTTCGGACATCGAACAATTGTCCATTCCAACTCACTATTCATAATGGTTGGCTCCATTCTATTTTTATCATCAATGATCACCTTGAGCCACTTCATGAAATAAGGGAGAATAAATTTTGTGAAAAACCAGGGTTGAAACGACAGACTATTTCCTGCTCCAACATTGCTCATGGCGATTAGTCTTGACACTTTTTGTTTCTCCATTTCGTCCACAATAATCTTATTTGCTTCAGAGATAAAAGTGGTTGGCTTCCCATCTCCTTTTCCTCCAACACCCAAGCATTGAATTACAGCATCCTGATTTTCCAATGCTTTTTTGACATCATTTCTGTCTAAGACTTTGCCTTGGATGACGGTAAGATTATCATGTTTAATGATGATAGTTGATTTATTTCGAACAAGAACTGTGACTTGATAACCTTTAGTTAAGGCTAACTTCAAGATAGCTTGTCCCGAAAAACCGGTGGCACCGAAGATGACTAGTTTCATTTTCACATTGATTTATGCTCAATGTAAAATTCAGTAGAATATGTTACTTGTAACTGACACAAAAGTGTCAAAATGAGTGACTTGCTAATTTCTTTCTTATTCGTGTTAGAGATTGTCTTTCTATGCCGAGATATGATGCTAAGTAGGATAAAGATACTCTGTTAAATAGGTCAGAATTTTCTTTTATAAAATCAAGGTACCGTGTTTCTGCATTGTCAAAAAGAAATCCCTCGATACGTTTTTGTTGAATTTTCAATACAGCTTCAGCAACTAATCTGCCATATCTTTCAAAATTTGGAAATCTTTCATAGCCATCTTGAATAT
>JBEAYH010000190.1:0-3690 GCA_041159435.1 Bacteroidota bacterium
GGAGAAAAGATCACACCCAATCAGCATGCGCTGGTGAAGGAATTTGTATTGCTGGATAATTTTTATGTGGATGGGGAAGTAAGTGCCGATGGGCATAACTGGACATTCGGTGCATATGCAACGGATTATCTGGAGAAGAACTGGCCAACATCTTATGGAGGGAGAGGAGGCGACTATGATGCAGAGGGAAGAAGGCGTGCGGCAGACAACAAAGGTGATTTTATTTGGGGGAATGCAAAGCGACATGGCGTGAGTTACCGCACCTATGGCGAGTTCGCCGATGATTACAAACCCAATTTGAAAATTTTAGAGGGACATTTTTGTCCCTATTATACCAGCTGGGATGAAACCGTCCGTGACACCACGCGCGTCAATCAATGGAAAAGAGATTTTGATTCTTTGTTGCGCATCAATGCTGTTCCTCAGTTGAATACGTTGCGGTTGATCAATGATCACACAGAGGGGATGAGTCTGGGTCGACCAACACCCTTTGCGCATGTAGCTGACAATGATTGGGCAGTAGGATTGTTTGTCGAGCATTTATCAAAGTCACCTATATGGGAGCAGTCGGTTGTTTTCATCGTAGAGGATGATGCGCAGAATGGTCCTGATCATGTGGATGCACACCGCACCACTGCCTACGTTGCCGGCGGTTATGTGAAAAGAGGATTTATTGATCACACCCCATACAGCACATCATCGATGGTGAGAACCATTGAATTGATTTTGGGAATGGCACCCATGTCGCAGTATGATGCAGCTGCAACGCCTATGTGGCGCAGTTTCAGCAAGCTACCCAATGCAAAAACATTTGCTGCAATACCAGCCAAGGTTGATATAACGGAAGTCAATAAAAAAGACGGACCACTGGCCAGGAAAAGCAAGACATTTGATTTCAGCAAAGAGGATCGTGTGAATGATTTTGAATTCAGCGAAGTGATATGGAAGGGAGTGCGTGGTGAACACAGCGTGATGCCAGCACCCAAAAGAAGCGCTTTTGTTCGAACAGTTGATGCAGATGAAAAATAACGTATTATATTTGCGTAATGTCAATTCTTTAAAAAGAAACTAACAATGAAAACTAAACATTTTGTATTGCCTTTATTATTGGTAGGAACATTATTTTCTTGTGTAAGCACCAAGAAGTATCAGGCATTGAATGACAAGTATGCTTCTTTGAACAATCAGCTGATTGTTTCTCAGAAAGAAACCAAGGCTTGTAAAGATGAAAAAGCAGAAGCTGATCGTCAGCGTGCAATCGCTGATGCCCAAAGAGAAGCGCAGATTGCTTCTTTAAAAGATCAGGTGGATATGTTGAAGAAGAACAACAATGTTGCACTCAAGCAATTGGAAGATTTATCAGTGATTTCATCTTCACAGGCGGAGAGCATCAAAAAGTCTTTAGACAATATTGGTGCGAAAGATTCTTATATCCAATCTATTCAGCAGGCAGCTGCAAGAAAAGATTCTTTGAACATGGCGTTGGTGATGAACTTGAAAGGTGCATTGGGAGATTTGGACGACCAGGATGTAAACATCAAGGTTGACAAGGGTGTTGTATATGTAGACATCTCTGATAAGGTATTGTTCAAAACTGGAAGTTTTGATGTGAACGACAAGGCAAAAGTTGTTTTAGGTAAAGTGGCAACAGTATTGAAGGCACAACCTGATTTGGAATACATGGTTGAAGGTCATACTGATAATGTTACATTGAATGGCAACAATGATTTGATGCAAGACAACTGGGATCTTTCAGTGAAGCGTGCAACTACCATTGTAAGATTGTTGCAAAAACAATATGGTTTGAATCCTGCGCAATTGGTTGCAGCAGGTCGTTCTGAATACAAACCAATTGCAGACAATTCAACTCCAGAAGGAAAAGCAAGAAACCGCAGAACACGTATCGTAGTGCTTCCTCAGTTGGATCAATTCTTTAAATTACTTGAGAGAAAATAACGTATCCTAGCTTACTTACCCATTAAGAAACCAGAGAGTGATCTCTGGTTTTTTTATTTTCAGTTTTATTCGTTGATCAACTCAAACTCCCCAGTTGATTTGTTCTTGCGGACGTTGTGTCCTTCGAAATATTTTCCATTCATGGCAACGTACACCCCATGTGGAAGTGTTTGTACAAAGGCCAATGAGCTGCCAAGGTTGAAGAGTCCGTCGCTACTGCCAAACTTATAGGGAACCATTGCTCCTGTGAGGACAATGGTTTTTTCTTTGATGGTATCAGCCAAAAACTTTGCTGTCACAGCCATGGTATCTGTTCCATGCGTAATGATGATCTTGTCATGAGATGCTTCCTTGCATGCATCGGCGATCAGCGCTCTGTGCTCATCTTTCATGTCCAGGCTGTCAATCATCATCAGGGTTGTGATATCAAGATTCAAATTGCTTCTTCCCAAGCGGAGCATTTCATGCAAATGCGTCTCCTTGAAAAACAACTCTCCTGTTAACTCATTGTACTCTTTGTCAAACGTTCCCCCTGTGATGAATACCTTGATGTTCATGGCCTAATTTACAAACTTTCAAAAGAATGCTTACCTTTTATCTGTAAAACACTTGATATGAAAAAGAGTTTACTGTTGCTCATCATGGCTACTTCCATTTTGTTGGCAAAGGGACAGGCCGATTATGTCATTACCAATGGAAGAATCATAGACGGAACCGGCAACAGCTGGTTCAGGGCAGACGTTGCCATCCAACAAAATAGAATCATCGGGGTGTCAAAGGGACTGGCGGCTAGATATTCCAACGCAAAAATCATCGATGCAAAAAATAATATTGTAGCACCAGGATTCATCGACGTACACGCACATATTGAAGAAAGTGTTTTCAAAAAACCAACAGCTGAAAATTATATCTATGATGGAGTGACTTCTGTGGTCACAGGAAACTGCGGAAGTGGCGCAGATGACATCGCTCGTTTTTTACAAAAAATAGACAGCACCACAACTTCCATCAATGTGGCAACACTTGCCGGACACAATACCATTCGAAGGTTGGGAATGGGATTGGACAATCGAAAAGCAACCCCAGATGAAATGAAGAAGATGGAAGGATTGATGGGGAAGGCAATGAGCGATGGGGCTGTGGGACTCTCAACCGGACTGATATACCTCCCAGGTATGTATTCACCTACTGAAGAAATTGTTGTGCTCTCCAAAATTGCAGCTGCAAAGGGAGGTGTATATGCAACGCATATGCGCAACGAGGGGAATCGTGTGCATGAAGCAATCGATGAGGCATTGACGATTGGAAGAGAGGCGAATATCCCCGTTCAAATTTCTCACTTCAAGGTAACTGGAAAGAATAACTGGGGACGATCAAACGAGACCCTGGGAATGGTAGAAGAAGCAAGAAAACAAGGCTATGATGTAACCATTGATCAGTATCCGTATACTGCCAGCAGTACCAATCTCGCTGTCAGGCTTCCTGATTGGGCATTGGAAGGTGGACTCGATTCATTGCGTGTGAAAATGAAAGATCCTTCGATGCGTAAAAAAATACTGGATGGCATGAAGGCATCCCAGAAAAAAGACAAACAAAAAGATTACAGTTTTGCTGTGGTTGCATGGTATGGTCCGGATACAACCATGAACGGCAAAAGCATCACACAAATCAATATCGATAAAGGAAGAAAGAAAAATTTCATCAATGAAGCGAATCTGATTTTAGACATGTTGG
>JBEAYH010000030.1:0-24207 GCA_041159435.1 Bacteroidota bacterium
CATAAAATTCCAATCGTCCCTGGTCCAAGTACAATTACCCTGTCACCAGGCTTGATGTTTGCATTCACTGCTACTGCATTGTATGCTACACAACATGGTTCCGTCAAGCATGCCTGCTCAAAAGAAAGGTTAGCAGGAACATGGTGGAGACAACGTGATGGTACACGGATAAATTGTGTCATGGCACCGTTCACTCCATATCCAAATCCCTTTCGATCAGGATCCAAATTATAGAGTCCGGCTTTTGTCATGGGACTCTGAGGGTTGATGATTGCAGCTGTCTCGCTTACTACTCGATCTCCCTCTTTCCAGCTAAGTACATTTTTTCCTGATTTCACAATGATTCCACCAAATTCATGTCCCAATACAACCGGATAATTCACATGCCAACTGTGGTCCGCTGTCCATTGATGCAAATCACTTCCGCAGACACCTACATTTTCAACTTTGAGCAGCACATCATCCTCCCCAATTAAAGGAATGTCCAATTCTCTTAATTCAACCGATCCTTTTTCTGGTGCGTAGTTTACAACAGCAATCATTTTTTCCATGGTAAAAATTATTTTTTTCTGGCGACCTCGCCATATGCATGAATTTTTTCGCAAATCATCCGAAGCGATGTTTCCAGATTGCCGTCTGCAGTTTTAAAAGCGTCTGCATCTATTGTCAAAGGTGCTCCGAGCACTACAAGGGGTGCACCATAAGCAGGACACTGGATTGCCTGTTCCAATGACAATCCGCCAACGGCTTGAACTGGAATGGCAACAGCATCAACGACTTCCTTCAGTTGATCAAGTGGACTTGGCATTCTTTTTCCCATTGCTGCAATACCGCGTCGTTCATCGTATCCAATATGATGTACGATATAATCACAGCCAAGATCTTCCAATTCCTTTGCGCCTTGCACCATATCTGGACAACCCAAATTATCTCCCATCACTTTTGTCCCAAAATCCTTCCCTGCCTTAACAACACATTTGATGGTTTCAGGATGAGCTCTTGCCATCACAACAACATGTGTTGCTCCGGCTTTCGCCATCATTTCAGCTTCCAGGTATCCTCCGTCCATTGTCTTTAAATCTGCTACAATCGGAATATGAGGAAAAGCTTCACGCAATTTTTTTACACCATGCAGTCCCTCAGCTAATATGAGCGGAGTTCCCGCCTCCAACCAATCCACTCCGGCACGCAAGGCCATAGCAGCAGTTTCCAAAGCTTCATCAATATTTGTCAGGTCAAGAGAAATTTGAACGATAGGTTTCACAAGCCGTCATTTAATGAACAGTAAATTATGAAACTTTTAATCAATAAAGAAAAGAGAACATGACTAAAAACCCTCTATCATTTCAAGGTCTTCTTCGGCAACAAGGGCAGCTGATGCAGCCTGATCAATTTTTCGCTCGCCCAAATTGAAAATGATAAAGCCGATGACAGTACTAGAGGTCATGATGATGGTCATCGCAACAAGAGACCCCCACTGAAAAACACCCATCAATGCAGAAGATGCAGCTCCACTCATCATTTGCAAAAATCCAAGCAAGGCGGATGCAGAACCTGCATTTTTCTCAAATGGAGCCATCGCATATGCAGATGCATTGGGAAAAATAAACCCTTGACAAAAAATGAAGCAGAATATAATAGCAATGGTGCTGTACATATCAAGCACCTCCATTGATGCCAGTGCAACAAAAATGAGGCCAATTGCAATCTGAGTAGAAAAAGCTATTCTCAGTATTTTTTTACCCTGGAATTTATTCAATGCAAAACTATTTAGCTGAGAGGATGCAATCAAGCCTGCTGCAACGATGGCAAAAATCCACCCATAGGTTTTTTCGCTTGCTTGAAACATATCCATAAACACATGCGGAGATCCTGTTATAAATGTATATACCATTGAATATGAAATGGCGCCAGTGAGTGCAAAAGAAATAAACTGTACATTCTTTAAGACACCCAAGTAGTTTTTCAGTATTGGCAGTGGCCTTAAAGAAAATTGTGTATCAGGTTTTCTTGTTTGCGGCAACATAAAATAAACTGCAATGAATATTGCCGACACCAAAAAGAACAGAAAAACAAACACATAATGCCAACCCAGCGAGGCAGTAACATAGCCGCCAAATGTAGGCGCTAGGATCGGCGAGACTGCAACGATCAACATCAATGAAGAAAATACTTTTGCAAATTCAGCAGGTGGAAAAATATCACGCACCATTGCTCTGGCAGCAACCATTCCAACACAACCGCCAACTGCCTGAAAGAATCTCATAACAATCAGCATATCCACACTAAAAGCAAATACACAACCCATGCATGCAATCAGGTATATTACCAAACCAACATAGATCGGCTTTTTCCGTCCATACCGCTCAAGAAGGGGGCCATAAAACAACTGACCGAATGAGATTCCAATAAAATAGGTTGATAAAGAATACATCACATTGGAGATAGATGTGTGCAGATCAACTGCAATGTGATTAAAAGCCGGCAAATACATGTCAACTGAAAATGGACCTATTGAGGTTAAAAGTCCCAGGACAAAAATGAATTTAAAATTCTTTTGCTTTTCCATGCTACACGCGTTTCAATGAATGTTGCAAAACTACTGCATTTGATTCAGCTCATAGAGGATGAATTTGTGTGCACTCAACCAGATGAGACGGTATAGAATGATGATTCCATTGTTGATGCATTGCAACAGCAGCTCCTATGGCTGAAGCCTGCGGCACAGCAGCAGCATATACCTTGTAGCTAGAAAAATAGTTTGACAACAGTTGCATATAAATTTGATTACAGCTGAACCCTCCATCAACATATATGCTTTGCATCGATGAGTCTTGGATAATTAGTTTCGTACTTTTCACCTGCATCGACACAATATCCAGCATCAATTGATGATAGGCCTCATCAAAATCTTTGTAGTCTTGCAGATTCCAAGAAGAAAAAATAAAACAACGAGGGCTAAAATCTTCTTTTACCTCTTCATGATTTAAGTGCAGCTTTTCAATAATTTCTTTTCTATACTTTACTGACTTATGATGATCCAGTGCAACATGAAAATATTCTGAAAGTCGCTTGACCTGGATATCATGTTCATACCCTGCAAACAGCCTAGATGCTTTCACAGGCTTACCCTCGTATGAATAATAAAACAGACAGTCCTGTTTAAGTTCTGAGGCTGCAAGAGTATGCTGATTGAATGGATTTAGGGAGATGCACCATGTTCCAGTAGAGATAAGAATGAATCGCTCATTGATTGTCTTGAGATAAGGAATCAAAGCAGCTGAACTGTCGTGCAATCCAATTCCAATGGAAATATTTGACTCTGCATTGATTGTACAGGCGTCAACAGACTCAATAGGCTGCAACTTTTCTGCAATACCCTCTTGGAATACCCAATCATGGTATCGATTCCTTTTGAAGTCCCACAATGCCGTATGACAGCCAATACTTGTAATATCTGAACCCATTTTATGTGAAATCAAATAACTCAAGTATTGAGGAAGATGTAAAGCATATTTGAGTTTTTGAAATTCCGCTGGCCGCAGCTTTGACAATCTGTACAGCTGAAGTCCAGCGTTCAGACTACCCAACACTGGAGACGACGTTTCCAGCGCAAACTGTTCTTCACCCCCATGTTGTTGATATAAGGTTTGCTGAAGTTCGTTTTGGAACGGTTTGAGATAATTATAAAGTGGCAGGAATGGTTGTTTGTTTTCATCCAACAAAACAAAACTTGCTCCATAAGCAGAAAAATTGACTGCTTTTATTTCATATGCATCACTCTTGATCCATCGCTGATATGAATCCAAGACCCAAGATGTGAGTGTTTCAATATTTTCGCAAGAAAAATCATCTTCATCCATTGCCTCCTTGAGCTGAACATTTTCTTCAATCAGCACTTTATAATACTCATTGATCAATAATAACTTTTTATTGGTCTTTCCAATATCAAAAATGAGTATAACTGGGATCTTAGACATTATAACCCTGTTGCGGTATTTTTTGATCCACGCTCCTTGATGAGGGTTTCTCTTATCGCATATGCTCGATAATAGCCAAGGGGATCTATAGTTCCGCCAGCGCGCAATCTTGCTTCTGCAACAACAGCGCGCAAATCGGTTCTGAAAGTATCTTGTAAAACTTCTTGAGCCACAACAACATCATTTGAGGATTGCGCCTCACTCAGTTTTATTCTGTCAACCAATAATGCTTGAGCATATGCAATCATGATTGCTTCAACCGACTGCAGCAAATCTTCCAATGGATCTTTTACATTGTGACTCGCATCAATCATCCAACCCAGATCATGGGCATGATTCAATCCATGGGCATCCATTCCTTCCACCAATTCATTAAAAATTAAAAAAAGTTGATAGGGTTTTATGCTTCCGACAGTGAGGTCGTCATCTCCGTATTTACTATCGTTGAAATGAAAGCCAGCCAGTTTCCCCTCCATCAAAAGCAAGGCTACAATTTGTTCAATGTTGGCATTGGGAAGATGATGTCCCAAATCCACCAAGGTATATGCTTTAGGTCCCAATTTATTAGCGTAAAGCAATGACTGTCCCCAGTCACCCACTGTCATGGAATAAAAATTTGGCTCAAACGCCTTGTATTCAATAAAAATTTTCCAGTCAGCAGGAAGCGCTGCGTATATTTCATGTAGGCTTTCAAGTGTATGCTGAAAGGCTTTTCTAAAATTCAATTGACCCGGGAAAGAGCTCCCATCGCTTAACCAAACAGTCAGGGCCTTGGATCCCAGTTCAATGCCGTGGTTGATAACATCAATATTATGTGCAATGGCCTGCTTTCGAATTTTACCATTTACGTTTTGAAGTGACCCGAACTTGTAGGACAATTGTTGATTGGGTTGATCTTGAAATGTATTTGAATTGACTGCATCAAAATGAAGTCCAAGTGAAGTTGCATGATTCCGTATGGCAGCATAATCCTTCGGGATATCCCATGGTATGTGCAATGAAATGGACCCACTTGACTGATTCAGTGCATGCAACAATCCTACATCCTCTATTTTTTCTTCGATGCTTCTGGGTTCTCCGCCACCAGAAAACCTTCCGAATCTTGTACCGCCAGTCCCCAATGCCCAACTCGGTATTGCTACATTGAATTCAATCAATTGCTGAATGACAGATTCTATCTGCGGGATCTCTGAGGCAATGAAATCAAACTTTCGCTTGTGAGCTGCATAAAGTTTTTCATTGTGTAGATCAATTGTATTTTTTGGGATTCTCATTTCGTTTTTTTGATATACGATTAGCGAACAAAAGATGCTGCAATACCGCCGTCCACATTCAATACATTTCCAGTTGATTTATCAAGGAGTCCACTCACATATGCAAAACAGGCATTCGCAATATCTTCTGGAAGTATGATTTCGCCCAACAGGGTTCTTCCAGCGTAATAAGCAGGAAGTTCTTCAACGGTTATTCCATAAGCTTTGGCGCGGCCTTCTGCCCAGCCTCCTTTCCAAATATTGCTGCCTGCAATAACTGCATCTGGATTTACTACATTAACCCTGATTTTATCCTTTCCCAATTCTGCAGCGTTTAATCTTGACAAATGCAATTGTGCAGCCTTGGCAGAACCATATCCAGCATTGTTGGGACCACTTACCAATGCATTTTTGCTTACAATATTCAATACATCACCACCTAATCCTTGCTTTCGCATTACTTCAATTCCTTTTTGGGTTACCAAAAATTGTCCCTTGACTAAAATATCATAGAGCAAGTCCCAATCTTTTTCACTGTGATCTTCAACTGATTTTGAGATGGATATCCCAGCATTATTGACGATAATATCGATTCCGCCAAAGCTGAGAGATGCATTGCGCATTGTATTTCCTATGGAATCTGCATTGGTTACATCCATTATTTCAGCAGCAACCTGATCTTTGCCAAACTGTTGAACAAACTCCTCTTTTGCATCGTTTAAACGCTCTTGATGGTTATCAGATAGTATAACACAAGCTCCCTCTTCAGCCAATTTTTTTGCAACCGCTTTTCCAATACCACCTCCGCTGCCTGTTACCAGGGCTACCCTGCCGGTCAAGGGTTTAGGTTTGGGCATTCTCTGAAGCTTTGCTTCTTCAAGTAACCAATACTCAATATTGAATGCTTCTTGTCGTGGCAGTGATACATATGTGGAAATTGCTTCAGCACCTTTAATTACATTGATTGCATTGATATAAAATTCTGACGCAACCCTTGCTGTATGTTTATCTTTTGCAAAACTGAACATTCCTATGCCAGGATATAGGATAATGACAGGATTTGGATCACGCATAGCTGGACTATTTTCATGTTTACACATGGTGTAATAGTCAGTGTACATGGTTCGATATGCTTCAAATTGAGGGATGAGTTTTTGTTTGATAAGATTTGTATCGCTTAGATCTTCATTTGGCTCCAAATTGATAACAAGTGGAGAAATTTTGGTTCTCAAAAAATGATCAGGACAACTTGTTCCCAAAGGCGCCAGTCGATTCAAGTCATTTGAATTGATGAATTCAAGCACACGCTCATCATCAGTAAAATGCCCAATCATCTTTTGATGTGAAGAACACAATCCACGTAATACAGGCGCCAATAATGATGCTTTTGAAATTCTAGCATCCTCTGGAAGTGATTTTATGTTGATCCCTCCAAAAATATTTTTTTGTTTGCCAGCTTTCTCGTGTATGAATGTTGCACATTTTTCAATGACTTCTAAAGTATTGACATAGCTTTCAAAAGCAGTATTTCCCCATGTAAAAAGTCCGTGTGACCCCAACATAATTCCTTTGATGCCAGGACGATCATCTAAACATTGCTTGAGTTTCAATCCCAGATCAAATCCAGGTCTCTGCCAATCCACCCATCCGATTGTTCCTTCAAATAAATCCTCTGTAATTTTTTTTCCATCTTTGGATGCAGCAATGGCAATGGCAGCATCTGGATGAAGATGATCGATGTGTTTAAAAGGCAAAAATCCATGCAATGGAGTATCGATAGACGGCGCCTTTGATTGCAAATCATATATACAATGGTTGAAAAGTTCTACCATGCCATCCTCATGTGCAATTCCTTTGTACACGTTTTTTAAACTGCGCAAACGATCGACATACAAAGCTGCCAGTCCATTGCGTTTCATCGTTCCCAAATCTCCCCCACTGCCTTTCACCCACATTACCTCTACTTCTTTTCCTGTAAGTGGATCAGGTGCAATTGTTTTGCAAGATGTGTTTCCACCGCCATAATTTGTCAATCGAAGATCAGCGCCGAGTAGATTTGATCTGTAAACCAACAATGCCACTTCATCACCAGCCATGGAAGCTGCTTTTTCATCATCCCACAAATAACTTACATGTCTAAAATGCTTTCCTTTACTCATATGATTTACAACTTATGCTTTGAGTGAATTTCCATATCCAACAATGATAACGGACAGAAGAATTGCTGCAATGCCAAGTCCAATGGTTGACTTTGTTCTGGCACTTGTGCCTTTCCATTCCTTCAGCAATATGCCCCAGAGATTTGCAATCAGGATTATGAATGCCATGTGAAGGATCCAAGAGCTTGCACCGTTGCCCAATCTGCTTTCACCCATACCGTAAAAAAAGAATTGCAAGAACCAGATGGTTCCAGCCATTGCAGAAAAAATATAGTTCCACTTTAATGGAGTCGACTGATTGGTATAATCAACAAATGATTTATTTCTGGTATTGAGTATCATGCACCAAATGAAATTGGTAGTCAATCCTCCCCAAAGCAGTACGATGTAGATAACATTGTTTTGATAGAGAAATTCAGATGTAGCATCTGGATGCGCTGATTTCCATATTTCATTGGCTCTCTCTGCCATTGAAGTGCCGGCCTCTATTCCATAATTGAAACATGCACTGAGAATACCGGAAAGTGTGCAAACCAAAAGACCTTTAACAAGATTGAACTCCTTCACAGATTCTTTTTTCTTTTCTTCTGGCAATTCTTTTTCTTTCATCATGCCTGCTTTCCCACAAATGATGATGCCGACCAAACAAAGTCCAATTCCCACTAGAATGATCCGTCCCCACTCTGTTGAGATCAAATCTGAGATTGTTGTTTTTCCTTCAGTCGGAACAAGATTATAATAGATAGAAGGAACGATAGCACCAAAAGCCGATGTGAATCCGAGCAACACTGAATTACCAAGTGACATGCCGAGATACCTCATACCCAAACCATATGTCAATCCCCCTACTCCCCATAGAATTCCCCAAAAGAATGTCCAACCCAGCACTGAATAATCTGTAGAAGAAATGATTTCACCGAAATGAGGAATGGTTAACCATGCTGCGATGGGAGGAACAATCAACCATGAAAACAATCCGCCTACAATCCAATAACTCTCCCATGACCAGCCTTTTACTTTGTTGTAGGGAACATAAAAACTCCCAGATGCGAAGCCACCGATAAAATGAAAGAGGATGCCAAAAAAAATCTGCATGTATATGAATTTGATCTGCTTATTTTAATATTGTTTGCAGGACTTCATAGCGCCTTGCAAATGGATCTTGTTTTGCATCGCTGACAACATCGATGTACATCACTGGTGATGGTTTTGCAGTATTGGTTGCGGGCCAATTCGGAACTGATTTTCCATTTGGATTCCCGGTTTTTATGAAATTGGCAAAAAAATCCTGCATGGTCTCTGATACCTTATAGTCTTCTTTTGTCCAAGCATACACTTTGTTGTAGTGTAAATTACCCATGCAATATTCAATTTCAGCAGAGTGAACAGCTCCTTTTGGAGCAGGCGGTCTAGGTGCGCCGGTATTTCTTTGAACACCTCCTGCCAATCCAGCTACTGCATCTCCCATTTCAGGTGTCATAGGGGGACGTGGTCTTGTATAATAATATCTGTATACAGGCATGCCATTCCCAGTTTTTTCATGCATCTCAGCCCACCGCCATGTACTGAAAGAAATGAAACGATCACCTGCTAATTCAGTAGCCACCTGCTCAACATCTTGATCGCTTGCAGGTGCATATACTTTGAGTATTTCATTGCTTCTTTCACCGTATAATTTCTTGACAGCATTTTCAAAATTTTGAAGAGTAAAGGATTCTTTACCCATAATTGATCTGGCGCCCGACTCTTCTGAGTTCCATCCAACCAAAAGCGGAACTTGCGCCTGTTCACCCGCCTTAAAAATTGAAAGTGGATCTTTTGGAAAGAAATATCCGTCTAGTGTTGTCGGAAATCTGAAAGTCCCATGTTTTGTCGCTGCATTTAAAACAGAATCAGCTGATAACTTTCTCAACTCAGCCAGCGATGTTGCTCCTGTTTTCTTGGCAAATTCCGTTCCATTTTTTTCGGCAACGGATAATGCAACAGGAGGAAGTGCTCCAAGAAGGGACCCACTTTCGCCGATGGCACCCGCGATCAGGTTTCGTGAAAGTGGTGAAACCATTTGCGCACTAACCGAAACTGATCCAGCTGATTCTCCTGCAATGGTGATTTTATTAGGATCACCTCCGAAGTAGGATATATTTTCTTTCACCCATTTCAATGCTGCTGCCTGGTCCAGCAATCCATAATTTCCCGAGGCATGGTATGGAGACTCTTCCGTGAGTTCCGGATGAGCCAAAGAACCAAAAACGCCCAAACGATAATTTACTGTGATGGCAACAATTCCTTTTTTAGCCATACTTTCACCATCATATCTTCCCTCGGATCCATCTCCTGCCACAAATCCACCCCCATAAAAATAAACCAGCACTGGTAATTTTCCTTTTGTTTTGGGAGTCCATATATTGAGGTAGAGGCAATCCTCGCTCATGCCATTGGACCGGAAATTCATATCACCAAAAATGGGTGCTTGCATAGCTCTTGGTCCAAACTGCTTTGTTTGAAGAATACCTGCCCATTTTCTCAAGGGCTGAGGCGCTTTCCATCGAAACTCACCCACTGGCGGAGCAGCAAAAGGGATTCCTTTAAAGGAAAGCATTCCACTTGCTTCTTTTACTCCTTCCACCATTCCATAGTTTGTATTGGTAGTGGGAGATGCTGATTGACTTTTAAGTTGCTCAAAAGGCGAAAGAGATAGTAATGCAAACATCAGCGTGATAACTTCTTTCATGATGGCAGGTTGAATAAAACTATTTAACCATAAGATACATCATCTTTTTAGATGCACATCGAGTGTTGAGCCTTTTGTTTGTATAAAAAAAGGCCTCTATTGAGACCTTTGTAGCGAGATCGGGAGTTGAACCCGAGACCTTCGGGTTATGAATCCGACGCTCTAACCACCTGAGCTACCTCGCCGATAAGTGGGCTGCAAAATTAGCCAATTAGCATCTTAAATCAAAATCAATCGGTTTTACCCATAAAATGCGGATTTGCACCTTTTTTGTAACGTTTTGATAGGTATTAATATGCGTTATGATTAAACAATTTATATTGCAGTATCTGGTTAGTAGCAAGAACATCGTTTTATTCACTTTTTAAAACCGGTTTACCTATGACCAGAATTACATCCTACTGTCAGACCTGCACAGTCAAGAATTGCATCATGCTGAAATCATTCGGCGAAGATCACGGAGTTTACAAGCCTTTCAAGCACCACTATGAATTCAAAAAAGGCGAATTAATTTTTAGAGAAGGTGATGAAATCAATGGTATTTATTTCATTCAGACGGGAGTCATCAAGCTGGAAATGAATGCCGATTCTCAAAGACCATTCATTTTAAGACTCATCGGACCCGGTCAAACCATGGGTCACCGCTTTTTGAGCTACACCGGCTTGCAGCCTTATACTGCAACAGCAGTAGAAGACAGCAGAATTTGCTTCATTGAACTTGGCTTTTTCAAAAACCTTTACCTTAAAAACGAGCTGCTCCAAGAAGAGATCAGAAAAATATTTCTGAGAGAAATCAGAACAACCGAGATCAAACTGCTTCAAATAGCACAGCAAACTGTCAGAGAAAAAGTAGCTGGCATTCTTGTTCACCTGGCAGATACCTACAATTACAAGCAAACAGGACTGGGGATTCGTGTGCATATTGACCGACAGGAAATGGCTGATCTCGCAGGGACTACCAAAGAACAGGTTTCGAGAATTTTGGCTGATTTTGAGAAAGAACAACTGATCAGATTCAGGGCAAAACATTTCAAGTTTATCTCCATTGACAAGCTTCGTCACCTTGCAGAAAAACAAGCTACAATGGTTGAAGAGGGCCATCAACTGGAAGCATAAACTCACCCTGACAATCATTGTATTATTGACGGACAGTCAGTACCTTTGCAGCCTTAAAATTCCCTTATGGCAGCAAAAATAAAAGTACTGAATCCAGTTGTTGAATTGGATGGCGATGAGATGACAAGGATCATTTGGAAGTTTATCAAGGATAAACTGATCCTTCCCTACCTGGATCTTGATATCAAATATTATGATCTGGGAGTGGAATACCGCGACCAAACCAATGATCAGGTCACCATCGATGCTGCCAATGCCATCAAACAATACGGTGTCGGAATTAAATGTGCAACCATTACCCCAGATGAAGCCCGCGTGAAGGAATTCAACCTCAAACAAATGTGGAAGAGTCCGAACGGAACCATCAGAAACATACTTGACGGCACGGTATTTCGCGAGCCGATTGTAATTAAAAATATTCCAAGATTGGTTACCAATTGGGACAGTCCAATCATCGTTGGACGTCATGCTTTTGGCGACCAATACCGCGCAACAGATTTTACAATACCCGGCAAAGGAAAACTTACCATCAAATTCGAAGGAGAAGACGGGCAGGTCATCGAACACGAAGTATACCAATTCAAAGGTGCAGGTGTAGCGATGAGCATGTACAATACAGATGAGAGTATCAAAGGATTTGCAAGAAGCTGTTTCAATATGGCACTTCAGAAAGGATGGCCATTGTACATGAGCACGAAAAATACTATCCTGAAAAAATACGACGGCAGATTTAAAGACATCTTCCAGGATATTTATGAAAACGAATTCAAAGCTGCATTTGAAACTGCAGGCATTACCTATGAGCACAGATTGATTGACGACATGGTTGCGAGTGCCTTGAAGTGGAATGGAAAATTTGTTTGGGCATGTAAAAACTATGATGGAGATGTTCAGAGTGATACAGTGGCACAGGGATTTGGTTCACTCGGACTAATGACTTCTGTATTGGTTACGCCAGACGGAAAAACAATGGAGTCAGAAGCCGCTCACGGAACAGTTACGCGCCACTACCGTGATCACCAAAAAGGAAAACCCACAAGCACCAATCCCATTGCATCTATTTTTGCATGGACCCGTGGACTTGCTTTCAGAGGAAAACTTGACAACAACCAAGATCTGATCAAATTTGCTGATGCATTGGAAGCAGTTTGTATTGAGACAGTAGAAGAAGGCAAAATGACAAAAGATCTAGCAGTATGCATTCATGGAAACAAAGTCAATCACGGTGAACATTATTTATATACCGAGGAATTCTTAGATGCAATTGATGCGAATCTGAAAAAGAAAATGGGAATATAAACCCGGCAAATGATTTTATAATAACCCGATCACGCATCGGGTTTTTTATTTTACATCAAACATTTTTGTCAGCAAGACCTTGCTGGATTGAACATTGAGTCCTGCAAACCTACCCCGTTGCACAACCAGATCGTTTTCGGCTGGATGGGATAAATAATAGTGAAATGCAAACTTACTTGTTGGATTCTCCCAGCCATTGATCTGCCCAAATCTCAAATCATTGAAGACGAGGGTGTCGTTCCACTTTTCAAGCGTATAATACCCCTGAGAAAATAATTTCAGATCCATGACTTCCTGATGGTCGTGTATGCTGTCTAAGTATGATTGATTTTGTTCAAACCGCGTAAAAACAAAATCATCTTTACTGAGAATGGATTTATAACCAACCTGAAATCCACTGCTGTCTTGTATTACGGCAGTCCACAGAAAATTATTCAACAATGTTGGAGCTGTAAAATAGTTAGTGGATGCAGTAATATACCGCGCTACAGCGCGTTCCATTTTCATTTTATTTACCAATGCAAAACACAGATAAAAGACTGGAACAACTATTCCAACCGCTGCCATTTTCATTCGATGCTGATGATCCATTTTGGTTACCCATAATAAAAAGAAAACCACCAATGGTGTGATTGTAAACAATGGATCTGCAACATATATTACATTGAATGCGATCCTTTGTGAAGAAAACGGCTCAAACCATCCTGTCCCATAATTATTCAAGGAATCCAGTATCAAATGAATCAAAACTTCGATGAGAAAAAATGAAAACCATTTTGAGATACTGATTGAATCTTTTTTATGCCACAGATTGGCAACCAAAGCCAGAAAAAATGATACGATCAATGCAAACAGCAAAGAATGTGTGATGCCTCTGTGTGCAATCAATTCCTTTGTTAGAGGCATCCATGCACCGTTGATGAAGTCAATGTCTGGGATGCTCTGCGCCAAAGCCCCCCACAACAAGGCTTTCTTACCAGCCTTCTTATCCATTAAAACTTCGCCAACACATGCACCCAGTACTATGTGCGTAACTGAATCCATTAGAATCGAACTTCTCTCATTTGTCCTCCGCCAGGTCCACCCATATTGGATGAAGGTTGTTGCCCTTTGTATTTATTTAATCGGTAGATAAAGCTCATCATGAAATACCTGGTGAGTCGATTCACCCTTGTATCAACAATATTGTTTCCATTCACTGTTCTGGCGATTGCTTTATTCTGATTTAAAATATCAAATCCTGAAATCCTGAAAATACCATTCTTCTTCTTGAAGAGCGTCTTTTCAAAATTGGCATTCAATAAAGCAATATTTTGGTTCACAGCAGCTGACAATCCTCTGTTGATAATATATTCTAAATCATGTCTGAATACCCAGCCACCAGGAAAATCAATTCGGGAATTGTTGGTGATTGTCCAGCTATGATAGTTAACATTTGGTTGTCCGGCCAACGAATACTTTGTATTGTTTACTCCATATCTTCCGCCCACATCAAACTCCAGCCATTCCTTCCAATTGATTTCAAACTTGGCTCCTTGAGCGAACAGCAGGGTTTTCCCAAAATTTTGAATATTGTCGATAAATGTTATGCTGTTGTTGAAGGCAGCAGACCCATTGAATGATATGATATAGGTTCTGTTGCTCCATGGTTTGCTGAAATTATAGAATCCACTTGCTGAATAAGCGCCATTCACGTTCTCATAGGTTGTCAGCTGTGCACCGTTGTTGCCTACACGGATGGTATTGTTTACGATCTGGTTGTTGGTGAAATTAAAATTGGAACCGATGAAAAATGTCTGTCCAGTTAAGAAATTCAAATTGTTGAAAGAGAGACTGAAAATATGTGCCAATTCGGGTTTTAACAATGGATTGCCCTGCACTTGGTATTGTGGATTGGAGATGTCTTTTACAGGTTGCAATTGCGAGAAAGTTGGCTGATTGGCGTTCCCATTGTAAAAGAAACGCAAGGTTTTGTTGCGCGTAAAGTTATAAGCAAAATTTGCAGAAGGAAGCAAGTTGATTCGCTTGATGGGTGTGTAAGCAGAATCTTTTGAAATGGAATACCCTCTCTGATAAACAGGCTGTGAGCTTGCGCCAAAAGTATAATTGTACTTCTTGCGGACCGTCCTGATGTTTGCCCCGATGCGCTGACGAATGAAATCTGTCTCAAATGCATTGCTGAGCAGATCTGAAAAGACAGAATTGCCAAGTGCATCTATTACATAAGTAGCACGGTCGTTGTTTACATAAGATTGACTGTAAGAATAAATCAGATCGAGAAACCGCCCTTTCATGATAGGCTCTGAAAAATTGAATCGGATATTGAAATTATCTGACTGGTTATTGGTATTTACATTCTGCTTCAAAATTACACTGTCAATTCTATTGAACAGGTAATTGCGGGTCAGATTATTTTTATCACTCTCTCCATCGGTGCTGTTGTATCCTCCTGTAATATTAACAGAGAGATTTCTTCCACGCTTTTGAAACTTATGATTGAAAATCAAATTCCCGTTGAAACTGGGAGAAAACGACTTTGAGAAATCATTGTTTTTACCAAAGCTGGTAGTATCGGTATCATTTTTCAGGTAGTCAAAAACACTGGCGGAATTTGTACTGTTATCTCTCGCAAAAAATTCAGGAATGAATTTCACGTAATTAAAGGAGTCAATGTTCCATTCAAAATTCAGAGAGGCCCGGTGGGTATATACATTGGAGGTTGAATTGACCACCTGATGATTCAAGAATTTTGTATTCTGAAAAAAGTTTTGAGAAGCAATATCTCTTTCAATTTCCGTTTTCCTGGAAGAGTAGCTGTAGTTTCCGTATACCGATCCTTTCTTGTTTTCCAAATCGTTCCTGAAATTGAAACCAAGTGAATTGGTTGTGCTCAACCCTTCTTGTCCACCGATTCCACTCTGGTTGTTACCACCAATATTGATTTGGAATCCACGTCCCCCGCCTCCACCTTGTCCACCGAATCCACCTCCACCACTGCTGTTAAAATCAAAAGTGCTTGAATTGTTGTTGTTGGCACCACCGAAAACAGAAAGCTGTTTGTTGTTGTTAAAGAAGTTGACATTGGTGGTTGCAGCATATCTGTCATTTGTACCAGCTCCAACGGTGCTTCTGCTAAACACCCCCCTGTTTCGGTCTTTCTTCAATTGTAAATTGATGACCTTATCTGGTTCACCGTCTTTGATTCCAGAGGCGTTGGCCAAATCGCCATAATCATCCACCACTTGTACCTTGTCAATCATATCAGCCGATAATTGCTGGGTTGCAGCTTTGGGATCTCCACTGAAAAAATCCTTCCCGTTAACGCGCACCTTGGTAACTGTCTTTCCCTGTGCAGTGATATTTCCGTTTTTATCTACCTCAATACCAGGCATTTTTTTCAGAAGATCTTCTACCATGGCGTTGGGCTTCAATCGAAAGGAGTCAGCCTTGTACTCAACCGTATCTTCCTTTACAATGATGGGTGGTACTGAAACGATGATTTCTTGTAACGAGCTATAAGAGGGAAACAGTTTGATTTCCTCCAATTTCAAAACTTCTTCATCAGCAGGAATGGTATATGCTTTGAGAGTGGTGCCATAACCCAAGCTCGAAATCATCAAGACAAACTTTCTCTCTGGAATGCCTTTTACAAGAAAAAAACCAACGTTGTTGGTAAGGGTTTTAATGGTGTCTTTTCCACCCGCAATATATACCCCAACAGTAGCCCGGGAAATGGGATTTCCAAGGGTATCTACCAGGCGCCCATTGACCTGAAAACCATCCTGTGCAAAAGCCCCCAAACATGTTAATAAAGCAATAAACAGTGCGTAAAAACCTCTTTTCATACGTATATAATCGCGAATTGGATGACAAAGGTAATGCTTTGCCTTCGGTGAGCCCCTCCTTTCAGCATAAATGAACTAAATTTGACCCCTCAGAAAGAACCGAAGGTTATGTTTACATTTTTATCGAAGATTTTGGGCGGCAGCAAGTCGGAAAAAGACGTAAAACTCATCTATCCGATCGTAGATAAAATCAATGCACATTTCTCATCATATGCCTTGTTGACCAATGACCAACTGCGGTCAAAAACCCAGGAATTCAGATCCAGGATTCAAGATCACCTGAAAGCGATCGATCAATCCATATCAGACCTCAATCATGAGGCAGAACAATTGCCCGCGGAGGATATCCTGGGAAAGGACAACATCTACAAACAAGTTGATGAACTCAAGAAGAAACGTGACAGCCAAATTGAGGAAATTTTAAATGACTTGCTGCCGGAAGCATTTGCTGTAGTCAAGGAAGCAGGCAGAAGGTTCAAAGAGAATGAGGAGCTCACTGCAACTGCAACAGCATTGGATCGTGATTTGAGCGTAAAAAAAGATTATATCACCATCAAGGGAGAAGAAGTTGTTTTCAAAACCAGTTGGATGGCCGCAGGAAATCTGGTCAACTGGAACATGGTTCATTACGATGTACAGCTGATTGGAGGAACTGTACTGCATCAAGGTAAAATCTCTGAAATGGCCACAGGAGAAGGAAAGACCTTGGTCTCTACCCTTCCTGCCTATCTCAATTCTTTGGCTGGAGAGGGAGTACATATTGTAACCGTAAACGACTACCTGGCCAAGCGTGACTCTGAATGGAATGGCACCTTGTTTGAATGGCTGGGACTCACAGTCGATTGCATTGACAAGCACCAGCCACATTCAGATGCAAGACGAAAAGCATATCAAGCAGATATCACCTACGGCACCAATAATGAGTTTGGATTTGATTATCTAAGAGACAACATGGTTCATTCACCAGATGAAATGGTTCAAAGAAAACACCATTTTGCAATGGTTGATGAAGTGGACAGTGTGTTGATCGACGATGCAAGAACGCCTTTGATCATTTCCGGTCCTGTTGCAAAAGGAGACGATCAGCAATTCCATATCCACAAACCCCGCATACAGCAATTGGTTGAAGTTCAAAAACAGATCGTTGCAAAATCACTGCAGGATGCAAAGAAATTAATTGCTGATGGAAAGGATGGTCCACAAGAAGGCGGCCTGCACCTGATGCGCGCATTCAGAGGATTGCCAAAAAATTCAGCATTGATCAAATTCCTGAGTGAGCCGGGCATCAAAGTAAAGCTGCAAAGAGCAGAGAACTATTATCTGGCAGAACAGCAAAAACAAATGCCGATAGTTGATGAAGAGCTGTTCTTCCACATCGATGAAAAAAACAACCAGGTTGAACTGACTGACAAAGGTTTGCAATTCATTACCAAATCAGGTGAAGACCCAAACCTCTTTGTGCTGCCCGATCTCTCCATAGAACTGGCTGATATCGAAAAAAGCAATGGAACTGCAGATGAAAAAATAAGCAGAAAAGAAGCACTTCTCCAGGATTACTCTCAAAAAGCAGATAGGATTCATACCCTTCAACAACTGCTGAAAGCCTACACGGTATTTGAAAAGGATGTGGAATATGTTGTGATGGATGGTATGGTTAAAATAGTGGATGAGCAAACAGGCAGGATCATGGAAGGAAGACGCTACAGTGATGGCTTGCACCAGGCGATTGAAGCAAAAGAAAATGTAAAAATTGAAGCGGCTACTCAAACATACGCAACTGTAACCCTGCAGAATTATTTCAGGATGTACCATAAGCTGGCGGGCATGACCGGAACTGCAGAGACAGAAGCAGCTGAATTCTGGAACATCTACAAACTGGATGTTGTATCAATTCCCACCAATTTAAATCTGATTAGAAAAGATCAGGAAGACCTGGTGTACAAAACCAAAAGAGAAAAATTCAAAGCAGTCATTGACGAAGTTGAACTACTCCGAAATGCTGGACGTCCTATTCTGGTGGGAACTACATCGGTTGAAGTTTCAGAATTGCTGTCCAGGATGCTGCAACAGAAAAAAATACCACACAATGTTTTGAATGCCAAGCAACATGCGAGAGAAGCCCAGGTAGTTGCAGAAGCAGGTTTGGCTGGAAATGTAACCATTGCCACTAACATGGCTGGACGTGGAACGGATATAAAATTGGGACCTGGTGTGAAAGAAGCAGGTGGACTCGCCATCATAGGCACAGAACGACATGAAAGCAGACGTGTAGACAGACAATTGAGAGGACGTGCAGGTCGACAAGGTGATCCGGGCTCATCACAATTCTATGTTTCATTGGAAGATGATTTGATGAGAATGTTTGGAAGCGATAGAATTGCTTCGCTGATGGACAGAATGGGCTACAAAGAAGGAGAAGTGATTCAGCACAGCATGATCACAAAGAGCATTGAGAGAGCACAGAAAAAAGTGGAAGAAAACAATTTCGGCATCAGAAAAAGATTGTTGGAATATGACGATGTAATGAACAAACAAAGAAATGTTGTGTACAGCAAAAGGCAACACGCTTTGTTTGGTGAGCGACTGGCATTGGACCTTGACAATTCATTTTATTCGGTTTCAGCAGGACTGATCAACCAATATACTGGAACAGCTGATCAAGAAGGATTTTCATTGAACACCATCATGCAGCTTGGCATCAATACTTCAATCACTGCTGCAGAATTGGAAAAAGGCAACCCGCAAGAATTAAGCGAAAAATTATATCAGGAAGCCATTCAACATTATCAATTCAGAAAACAATCCATAGCGAAGCAAGCCCTGCCAATTTTTCAAAACGTCAAACTTACCCAGGGAAGTCATGTTGTCAATGTATTTGTTCCTTTCACCGATGGTAAAAAAACAATCAATGTATTGACCAACCTGGACAAAACAATTCAAACGAAAGGCAATGAACTGCTGTCTTCCATTGAAAAATCCATCACATTGTCAATTATCGATGATACCTGGAAAGAACATTTGAGGGCAATGGATGATTTGAAACAAAGTGTCCAAACAGCAGTCTACGAACAAAAAGATCCATTGGTAATATATAAACAGTCAGCATTCGAGCTATTCTCAAACATGGATGCTGAAATCAATAAGGAAATTGTTTCATACCTCTGTCACGCCTCTTTGCCAGCTGAAAACAGTACCCACGCATTGAGAGAAGGAAAAGAGTCTAAAACAGATATGAGCAAGATGAGAGAGAGAAAAGACGAGTTCACATCTGCTCCTTCCAATGAAACGCTGGAAGGAGGGAATGACTACCATGATCCATCCCAGATTTCAAAATCAGAGCCTGTAAGAGTGGGGCCAAAAGTTGGAAGAAACGATCCTTGCCCTTGTGGAAGCGGAAAAAAATACAAGGCTTGCCACGGCAGAGAACAAGGCGAATGATTGAATGCAAATATGTAAGAACATGTTGAAAGAGAAAATAGAAACGCTTTCCGAGACTTACTATGAATCATACAGGAGTGTAAGACACCATTTGCATGCCAATCCTGAATTGAGTTACAAGGAATTCAATACATCAAAATTCATACAAGATCACTTGCAATCATTGGGCATCCCTTTCAAAGTGATGGCAGAAACGGGAGTCGTTGCATTGATTGAAGGAAAAAAATCCAATCGTGTCATCGCACTTAGAGCAGATATCGACGCACTTCCCATACAAGAAGCAAACAATGTAGCGTATGCATCGAAAGTGCCCGGTGTCATGCATGCATGCGGACACGATGTACATACTACCATTTTGCTGGGTGCTGCAAGAATTTTGAACGAGACCAAAGCGCATTGGGAAGGCACCGTCAAACTCATCTTCCAACCTGGCGAAGAGAAGAATCCAGGTGGTGCAAGCATTCTTATTAAAGAAGGGGTACTTGAAAATCCCGCTCCAACTGCCATCATTGGACTCCATGTCCATCCCATTTTGGAAACAGGAAAATTAAGTTTCAAAAGCGGAAAGGCAATGGCAAGTGCAGATGAGATCTATATTACTGTAAAGGGAAAAGGTGGACATGCCGCGACACCACATTTAACAGCAGACACCGTTTTGGCTGCCTCTGAGTTGGTTGTTGCGCTGCAAAAAGTAGTCAGCCGTGACAAAGACCCCCTCTCCCCTTCAGTACTTTCTATTTGTGCAATCAACGGTGGATTTACAACAAACGTAATTCCATCAGAAGTAAAACTGATGGGAACATTCAGGGCAATGGATGAAACATGGAGATTCAATGCGCACAAAAGGATGAAAGAGATCGCAGACGGCATCGCAACATCATCTGGAGCCGAAATTGATTTCAAAATTGATGTGGGTTACCCCACAGTTTACAATGATCCCGTGATCACTGAAAAAGCAAGATCTATCGCGGCTTCAAGCATGGGTAATTCAAATATTGAAGAAGGAGAGCTGAGAATGGGTGCAGAGGATTTCGGATATTATTCCCAAAAAATTGCCGGTTGCTTTTTTAGACTGGGTACAGGCAACAAACAAAAAAATATTACATCGGGTGTTCACACACCGACTTTTGATATTGATGAAGATGCAATTGAAATTGGCATGAGAATGATGGCAACATTTGGCGCCACACTCTAGCCACTCGAATTTAAAAACTGCCATATGCAACAAAAATTTAGAAGAGAGCAAGCATTGGAATACCATGCCAAAGGAAGGCCTGGTAAAATAGAAGTCATTCCAACAAAGGAAGCAAAGACGCAAAGAGATCTATCGCTTGCATATTCTCCTGGAGTAGCTGAGCCTTGCTTGGAGATTCATGAAAACATTGAGAATGTTTACAAATACACTGCCAAAGGAAACCTGGTTGCAGTCATCAGCAATGGCACTGCTGTACTAGGTTTAGGTGATATTGGTCCAGAGGCTGGAAAACCGGTCATGGAGGGGAAAGGAGTATTGTTCAAAATTTTTGCCGACATCGATGTTTTTGATATTGAAATAGCAGAGAAGGATCCAGAAAAATTTGTAGAGATCGTGAAGGCACTGCAGCCGACTTTTGGAGGTATCAATTTGGAAGATATCAAAGCACCGGAGTGTTTTTACATTGAACAGAGACTGAAAGAGGAAATGAATATTCCAGTGATGCACGATGACCAGCATGGAACTGCCATCATCAGTTCTGCTGCATTGTTGAATGCACTTGAATTACAGGGGAAAGATATTTCTAAAGTTGTTTTTGTTGTCAATGGTGCTGGTGCAGCGGCAATGGCTTGCGTTGAACTTTATATGGCCTTGGGTGCCAAGAAAGAAAATGTATTGATGTTTGATTCAAAGGGACTCATCCATAAGAAAAGAGAGGATTTGGATGAAAGAAAAAAATTCTTTGCAGTCGACAAAAAAGAAATAACACTGGAGCACGCATTCAAAGGAGCGGATGTATTCATTGGGCTCAGCAAGGGCAATGTTGTTAGCAAAGAAATGGTGAAATCAATGGCTAAAAATCCAATTGTATTTGCCATGGCCAATCCAGATCCAGAAATCAGCTGGGAGGATGCAACATCCTGCAGAGAGGACATCATCATGGCAACCGGAAGATCAGACTACCCAAATCAGGTGAACAATGTATTGGGATTCCCCTACATCTTCAGAGGAGCGTTGGATGTGAGAGCTACCCAAATCAATCAAGCCATGCAATTGGCAGCAGTCAATGCGCTGGCAGAATTGACAAAGGGACCCGTACCCGATATTGTAAACATGGCGTACAACGAATCAACCATTGCATTCGGGCCAAATTATATCATTCCAAAACCGATGGATCCACGTCTGCTCAGCACTGTTTCTCCCGCTGTTGCAAAAGCTGCAATGGAATCTGGTGTTGCCAAAAAACCGATTGTCAACTGGAGTGCCTATGAAATTGAACTCAACAAAAGATTGGGCATTGACAATCAACTGGTGCGTGCACTGGGCGCAAAAGCCAGAAGAGATCCAAAACGTGTAGTATTTGCAGATGCAGAAAATACCAATGTATTGAAGGCCGCACAGATTGCTTTGGATGAAGGTATTGCCATACCAATATTATTGGGTACTCCCGAAATCATCAGGTTGCTCTGCGAAGAACACAATATTAATTTAGATGGCATACAAATCATCAATCCCAAGAGCTTGGATGAGAAAGAAGTCAGAAAAAAATACGGAGAAGTATTCTTTAAAAAACGTCAGCGCAGAGGAGTCAACAGCCAAGAAGTGGATAAGCTGATGCGTGACAGGAATCATTTTGGATGCATGATGGTGGAAATGGGTGATGCTGATGCAATGATTTCTGGATTGAGCAGGAGTTATCCTGATACTATTCGTCCTGCTATTCAAATCATAGGCAAAGAAGAAGGCGTTTGCAAAATTGCAGGCATGTACATCATGCTTACCAAAAAAGGTCCCCTTTTTCTTGCAGATACTACCGTAAACTTCAATCCAACTGCAGAAGAATTAGCTGACATCACTTTACTTGTAGCAAAAGAAGTAAGAACCTTTGGCATTACTCCTAGAGTGGCCATGTTGAGTTATTCAAATTTTGGAAGCAGTGATACCCCAGAGGCCATTACCGTTAGAAATGCGCGAGCAATTGTAAAGCAAAAAAATCCCTCATTGATTGTAGAAGGAGAAATGCAAGGAATTGTTGCATTCAATAAAGATGTGATGCGGGAGAGTTATCCGTTTTCTGAATTAATCGATGCGGGAGAAGTAAATACACTGATTTTCCCGAACTTGAGTGCAGGAAATATTGCCTACAACCTGTTGCAGGAGGTTGGCGGTGCAGACGCGATTGGACCAGTATTGCTGGGATTGAAAAAACCAGTACACGTATTGCAGATCGGGTCATCCACCAGAAGTATTTTGAACATGGTTGTGATTGCAGTAATCGATGCACAATATAAAATGAGGAAAGTCGATAAAGGATGAACATATTCTCAAGACTAGGTGAATTTCTTCTGATGATCAAGGGCATGTTTACAAAGCCCGAGCATTGGCGCATGTATTGGAAGGAACTGATGCATCAGTGTGTTGAACTGGGAATAGGTTCGTTGGGAATCGTTTCAATCATTTCATTGTTTATAGGGGCAGTTTCAACATTGCAGACAGCTTATCAATTTGTAAGTCCCATTATACCAAGATCAGTTATTGCCCAGATTGTAAGAGACAGTGTAATTCTCGAATTTGCCCCCACCATCACTTGTATTGTACTTGCGGGTGTAGTTGGCAGCAAGATATCATCTGAATTGGGAAATATGCGGGTAAGTGAGCAAATCGATGCTTTAGAAATCATGGGCATCAACACAAAAGCCTACTTGATACTCCCAAAAATCATTGCAGCACTTATCACCATTCCATTGCTGGTCATCATCGCCATGACGCTTGGAATATGGGGTGGTAGAATGATTGGAGATTTTACAGGGATACTGCCACATGAGATTTATGACAGAGGATTGTTGGATGCATTTGTACCCTACAATGTAACTTTTGCGCTGACCAAGGCATATACCTTTGCATTCATCATTACTGCGATACCCGCCTATTTTGGTTACAATGTCAGAGGCGGTGCATTGGAAATCGGGAGAGCAAGTACCACAGCAGTTGTGACAAGCTGCATCATGATTTTGTTGGCAGACTACCTGCTGGCAGCAATACTTTTATGATTAAAGAATGATTGTTGTAGAAAACATAAAAAAAGGATTTGGAAACAAGACTGTAATCGAAGATGTCAGCGCTTCTTTTGATGCAGGCAAATGCAATCTGATTATTGGTGCCAGTGGAAGTGGAAAAACTGTGTTGATGAA
>JBEAYH010000053.1:0-5721 GCA_041159435.1 Bacteroidota bacterium
CTTTTGACGGTTGCATTTTAAACAATGCATCATTTAGCAATACCAAAATTAAATCAACCCATTTCATGCATTCACAACTCAGGGAAGTTGATTTTACTGGATCTGATCTAAGCGAATCAATGTTTGAGAACTGTGATTTGCACCATGCAATCTTTGATACAAGCAATCTTGAAAAAGTCGATTTTCGAACTTCTCTGCATTACTCGATCGATCCTCAACGCAATAAAATCAAAAAGTCAAAACATTCCTATCCTGCTTTATTGGGATTGCTGGATCAATTTGATATTTCAGCGGAATGATTTTAAGATAAGTATAAGTTGGAGTAAAAAAATGACCCCAACATGATAGAAATCAGTCAGGGTCTAAAGGTCTGGTTAGTAACAATACAAATTTTAATATTTTAGAGAATATTATTACGTGACTTATGTCACATGTAAAATATGACTTACATCATGTTTTGTAAGTGGTATTATCACAGATTTGCTACGCTAATGGATGATGAAAAAAAGCCCCCAATACCAAAAATGGAATTGAGGGAATAAACTAACCAGCGTCTTTCGACCCATTAAAGAATTAGATGATATATTGATTCATTCCTTGTGGTGAATTAAAACCCCCAAAATTATTTTTAAAATAATTATGGGGGGGGGGTAACTACTAACCAGAGTCCGTAGACCCGATGCTCAATATATAAATTATCTTTTAATATTGAAATCTTTAATGATCATAATGAGTGTTTGTTTAATATCAACAAGATTCGTAGTCACTATTTCATTTTGACTTATTTGAAGTCTGGACTTTATCTCATCGGACGATCTGTTTTTCCTGATTTTGAGGAAAAAATGAATGGGATTTGATATAAAAAAAGATAACCCATTTAATGTCAATGGGTTATCTTTTAATTAAGTATTAGAATTGTTGCCCGACCTGGATTCGAACCAAGACAAACAGAACCAAAATCTGTCGTACTACCATTATACTATCGGGCAGCCTAATTGGGTTGCAAAAATAAGTGATTTCAAAAGAAGATCCCAAAAATTATAGGTGCGTATTTGGGGGGCTTATTGTTGTTTTACCAAATGATGGTTTTTCTTTCCCCGCTGTACAACGATATAATTACCTGCAATCAGACTGTCACGGTTGATAACCAAGTTTACGTCAACTACTTTTTCCTTGTTGATGCTTACGCCACCACCTGTAATCATTTTTCTGGCTTCACCTTTGCTGGGGAAAATGGCAGTTTCTGCAAGAAAACTGATCACATCTATTCCATTTGAAATCATGGATGATGAAATGTGATGAACAGGTACGCCTTCCATTGCTTGAAGCAGCGCAGCTTCATCCATTTCTTTCAGGTTGATATCATCGTTTTTGCCAAACAATTGCTCTGTGGTTTGTTGAGCTGATTGACATTCTTTTTCACCATGAACAAACGTTGTTATGGCTGCAGCCAATTTTTTTTGAAGCAATCTTGACCCTGGATCTTTTGCATGATCTTCCACCAATTGGTCAATTTCCACCTTGTCAATCAAAGTGAATATTTTAATCCATTTCTCTGCATCTGCATCAGCAGCATTCAGCCAAAACTGATAAAATTGAAACGGAGAAGTCTTCTCCGGATCCAACCAGACATTCCCTTTTTCAGTCTTGCCAAACTTGCCTCCATCGGCTTTGGTAATCAGTGGACAAGTAAACGCAAAAGCTTCGCCTGAAGCCTTTCTGCGGATGAGCTCAGTACCAGTTGTGATATTTCCCCACTGATCACTTCCGCCCATTTGCAATTTGCAGTTCTTATTTTGATACAGCCAATAGAAATCATAACCCTGCATCAGCTGATAAGCAAACTCAGTATAGCTGATGCCTGTTTCTCCTTCAATTCTTTTTTTCACACTGTCCTTCGCCATCATATAATTGACGGTAATGTGCTTACCGACGTCCCTCAAAAAATCGATGAATCCGAGTCCCTTGAACCAATCATAATTATTGACGATCTCAGCACCATTTTTTTTGGATGGATCAAAGTCAAGGTACTTCTCCAACTGCTTTCTTACACCAGCAACATTTTTTTGCAAGGTCTCTTCGTTCAATAAATTACGCTCCTCACTCTTCCCGCTGGGATCACCCACCATGCCAGTTGCACCACCTACCAATGCCAATGGCTTGTGACCGGCACGCTGCAAATGATACAATAAAAGAATGGGAACAAGACTTCCAATATGTAAACTGTCAGCGGTTGGATCAAATCCAATGTAACAGGTTGTTGGCTCTTTTTTCAACTGCTCCTCGGTGCCAGGCATGATGTCCTGAATCATTCCCCTCCATTTTAATTCTGCAACAATGTCCATCTCTGTGTTATTTCTGCAAATGTAACAAGGAATCAAAACATCCAATGCGCGCAATATTTCTCCTTTTTGAACGTTGTTTTTCTGAAGGGAATCGATCCATTTTGATTTAACTTCGTATTATCCAATATCCAATGACATCAACCAGATAGATTTTTACCCAAAACCCAATATTTCTGGCATTGGATCTTCATTTTATTCACTCCTTTAAAAAGGGACTGTTTCCTTTTCTGATCATGATTTCATTGGAGGGATACGGACAATTCCGAAAGTATTCCAACGAATTCATGAATATTGGTGCTGGAGCACGTGGACTCGCAATGGGTGGTGCTCAAATTGCCACTTCAGAAGATGCATATACCGGTTTTTGGAATCCGGCTGGTTTATCAGAACTAAGGGGACACTCATCCTACTCCCTGATGCACGCGGAATATTTTGCGGGGATAGGAAAGTTTGACTATTTCGCAGCAGCTGCTCCGATCGGTGACCCTGCAAGGGCAACCATGGGACTAGGCATCAGCTTCCTGAGATTTGCAGTGGATGATATTCCCAATACCCTTTTTTTGGTTGAACCAGATGGCACCATCAATTACAACAAAATCAGTTCTTTCTCCTCTGCGGATTATGCAATGATTGTTTCTTATGGACAAACATTGTACAGCGATGCAAAACAGAATTTTTCCTTTGGAACAAATGCGAAAGTCATTCACCGTTCCGTTGGAAAATTTGCCAAAGCTTGGGGCGTTGGACTCGATGCCGCTCTTCAATACAGGTCAAAAAACCTGAGTTTGGGCGTTGTTGTCAGAGATATCACAACCACCTACAACGCCTGGCGATTTTCTTTCACAGAAAGCGAAAAAGAAAAACTCTACCTCACCAACAATGATATTCCAGTTAAATCCGTTGAACTGACTGCCCCTCGTTTGTACCTCGGCGCTGCCTATAATACAGACTTGAATCAGCGATTTTCCTTTTTGGGAGAACTGAACCTGGAATTGAGCTTCGACGGTCAGCGAAATGTCTTACTGAGCTCAAGATCATTCAACGCAGATCCCCGCATCGGTATTGAGATGAGTTATGCAAAAACAATTGCATTGCGAATGGGTGTCTATAATTTTCAACAGGGATTGAAGGATGGGGATACCACCAATATCAACAAAGTATGGATTTATCAACCAGGGGTTGGTGTAGGATTCAACATCAAACAATTCCGGATTGATTATGCATTTACCAACCTTGCCAATCAGTCTAATCCGCTTTATACCCATGTTTTCTCTTTGCACTTAAGACTCCCATCCAAAAAATACGTGAACTGATGCAGAGCAGAATGATTTTATTTATCGGATGGATGCTGTTTTGCAAAATTGCAGTTCATGGACAAAATAATTATCCAGATGATTGGAAGATCAATTTCAATAAAACATACTACAAAATAAAAGTTGGAAAGGATGGATTGTACAGAATTCCAATTTCGACGTTGAAGGCTATTGGACTTGACTCCAAAAATGCCAATGAATTTCAAATGTGGAACAATGGCGTGGAAGTGCCTTTGCATACAACACAATCCAATGGACCTCTTGCAGCTGATGGATACATTGAGTTTTACGGAAAAATAAATGATGGAAAGTTTGATACAAGAATGTATTCCAACACAGCGTATCAGCCATCAGACAAATGGAGTCTTCTTACAGATACATCGGTTTATTTCTTAACGATCAATACATCCTCTGAGAATCTTCGCTACAAGACACAGACCAATGCATCTGCCACCAGCACATTGGATGCAGAACCATTTTTTAATTACACGCTCCGTCATGCATTCAAAGATCTGATCAATCCGGGTGTGCCCAATCGGATCAATGATGTCAATGTCTATTCCTCTTCGTTTGATGAAGGGGAGGGATGGGTCAGCAGTGCAATCATACCGTCAAAGCCTCTTAGAATTACATTCCCAGATTTGCAGATGATCAACAATGGTGCAGAGGCTGAAGTGAAAATCAATTTTTTTGGAGGTTCTTCCAATACAAGAGATGTAAGTGTATTGATCAATGGTACTTCTGCATTTTCGAATTTTACACTTGCAGGTTACAGCAGAGCCGAAAAAACCGCAAAACTTTCATTTAATAAACTTTCAGGTTCGATTCAACTGAGTTTCGTCAACAATTATCCGTTGGGGTATGATCAATACATGGTTGGACAAGTAGAGATTGCATACCCGAGAAAATTTGATTTCGGGAATGCAACGAATTTTGAATTTATGCTTGATCCATCCAATTCCTCAAGACTCCTGGAAATCAATTCATTTAATCATGGGGCTGTTGATCCGGTGCTGCTGGATTTGAATTCCCTCGATCGATTTACAGGAATTTTAAGAGGAAGTGCAGTCCGGTTCCTTGTTCCACCCAGTTCGCAAAAAAGGAATTTTGTTTTGTTGAGTACTGCTTCTGATCAAATCAATATTGTAAGTACAGTATCATCTAGAAAATTTGTCGATTATTTAAATCCTGCTTGGCAAGGTGATTATATCATTGTTACAGATTCAAGCATAAGAAAGAGTGCTGCAGGTGATGCCATTGAAAATTACAGGCTCTACAGATCCAGTGCCGCTGGTGGTTCTTTCAAGGTTGCTGTTGCAGATATTGCACAGTTGGTTGATCAATTTGCATTTGGCATCAAACAACATCCTTTAGCAATAAAAAGATTCTTGCAAAAATCGATCTCACTAGAAGCAGGCAGGATAAAAAATATTTTACTGGTTGGCAAAGGCGTTACCTATGACCAATACAGACTCAATGAGTCGTCGGTCTTTTCCAATCGATTGAACATGGTACCATCTTTTGGGAGTCCAGCATCTGATCACATACTGGCTTCAAAGGATTTGAGTCCTGCTATGCAGGTCCCCATCGGAAGAATATCAGTTATCAATGGGGATGAATTGAATGCCTACCTGGAAAAGCTCAAGCAGCATCAGGATTTGATGAATACGGGTCCAGCTTACCAGACAATTGACAAAAAAGGTTGGACAAAAAATGTCTTGCACCTGGTGGCCGGCGGCTACGTTCAGTCCTATATTTCGGATTACATGCGCGAAGCAGCAAAGAAAATTGTAGACACAGTTTTTGGGGCGAGTGTAACCACCATTGAAAAGTCAACTGCTGCTGCTGTTGAGATAGGCAATACAGCTCAAATAGATCAGGAATTCAACAATGGGATTTCAGTTGTCAATTATTTTGGACACTCTTCATTGAATGCGATGGAATTCAATTTGGATGATCCTGGACGATTCAACAATGCAGGAAAATATCCCTTGTTTTTGGCAAATGCATGTACTGCCGGAAACAATTTTTTCTATGACAGTCTTCGTATCATTTCCAATAAA
>JBEAYH010000057.1:0-6445 GCA_041159435.1 Bacteroidota bacterium
GCAAAATGTCTGCCCTTTAAATGGCCATTAAAGTAGGACTTAATTTTTTCAACCAGATGCAAACGCTGCAATTGATTGACTTTCATTACTGCGTTTAAAATTTTAAAATCATAATCAACTTCATTTGCACTTTTTACCAATGCATGAATATCTTTTGGAAAACAACTTCCACCAATTCCGATTCCTGGGAATAAAAACTTTTTACCGATTCTTTCATCAGTGCCTATACCCACTCTAACCATATCGACATCCGCACCCATTCTTTCACAGAGCTGGGCTATCTCATTCATGAAAGTAATCTTTGTTGCCAAAAAAGAATTGGCTGCATATTTAGTAAGCTCCGCTGAACGAATATCCATATATATAACGGATGTTCCAGCTCTTGAAAATGTAGCATACAGTTCACCCATCATTTTTTTGGCCTTATCAGACTCAACACCAATGACAATTCTATCAGGTTTCATAAAATCATCAACTGCTACACCCTCGCGAAGAAATTCTGGATTGGAAACAACATCAAATTCAACTTTTGAATGCTTGGCGATTGACGCTCTAACTTTATCTGCAGTTCCAACAGGAACAGTGCTTTTGTCAACTACCACCGTATAATCCTCCATTATTTTTCCAAGATCATTTGCTACGCCCAATATGTACTTCAAATCTGCAGAACCATCTTCTCCTGGAGGGGTTGGAAGTGCAAGAAAAATTATCTCGGCACCCTTGATGCCTTCTTTTATCTCGGTAGTAAATTTTAATCTTTGCTCTTTCAGGTTGCGCAAGAATAAATCAGTCAATCCTGGTTCATAAATTGTTATTTTACCACCTTGTAGCTGCTCAATTTTTTTTTGATCAATATCTATGCATGTTACCTCATTCCCCTTCTCCGCAAAACAAGTACCCGTAACGAGTCCAACGTACCCTGTTCCAACAACAGCAATTTTCATGAGTTTAGTTTATTTCGTGAAGTAATTTACTTTTTCTATGATATAATCCAATTGTGTTTTATCCAATTCAGTATGAATGGGCAAAGAAATCACCCGTTCCGTGAGCCAATCTGTAACGGGAAGATTCAACTCTGGCAAATCCAAAAATGAAAACATTTTTTGCTTGTGTGCCGGAACTGGATAATATATCATGGCAGGTATACCTACACTTGCGAGTTCATCTACCAATTTGTTCCTGTCGATCCCTTCCAATATCAATGTGTATTGATGAAACACATGCGTATTGTTAGGAGATACAAAAGGAATCTTGATGCGGGGATTTTCTTTGAAATGACTGGAGTAATAACGGGCAGCCTCTGCTCTTGCAGCATTGTAATCATCCAATCGCTTCAGTTTGATATCAAGAATTGCTGCCTGAACCGTATCGAGTCTGGAGTTACAACCCACCAGATCGTGGTAATACCTCTTGCTTTGACCATGGTTGGCAATCATCTTGATTTTTTCTGCAAGTGCATCATTGTTTGTGGACAAAGCCCCGCCATCTCCAAAACAACCCAAGTTTTTGGATGGGAAAAAAGATGTGCATCCAATATCCCCCATGGTTCCAGTTTTTTTAACCGTGCCATCAGGGAAGGTATATGCTGCACCAATCGCCTGCGCATTGTCCTCAATGACAAAAAGATTATGCGCTTTGGCAATTTTCAAAATCTTTTCCATGTCGGCCGACTGACCGTAGAGATGAACAGGCACAATGGCTTTTGTCCTTGGCGTAATTGCTTTCTCTATGGCAATGGGATCAATGCAAAATGTACCCGGATCAACCTCAACAAATACCGGCTTCAACCTGAGCAGAGCCATCACTTCTGTAGTAGCGATATAGGTGAAGGAAGGTGTGATGACTTCATCCCCCGGCTCGAGTCCAAGTGCCATCATAGCGATTTGCAGCGCATCTGTACCATTGGCACAGGGAATGACATGCTTTGCATTCAAATAAGCAGCAAGATGATTGGAAAAATCAGCAACTGGCTTGCCATTTATGAAAGCAGTAGAATCCAACACATTTAAAACAGCATGATCAACCTCTGCTTTGATCTTGTTATACTGTCTTTTTAAATCCACCATTTGAATGGGCGTCATATTCCAGATTGATGGCCGCAAAGTTAAGAAAAAACGGGGCAATCGGGGATAAGGTCTTAGCTTCGCAACGTATTCATTATCATGCTGTTTGCATATAACATCTTCATCTATTTCTACCTGATTGGAATCAGGTTGGCAGCGCCTTTCAACAGCAAAGCCAGAAAATGGGTAGCAGGACGAAGGGACTGGCAAAGAAATCTAGCAGAGAAACTCGGTGACAACAAGGATAAAATCATTTGGATTCACAGTGCATCCCTGGGAGAATTCGAGCAAGGAAGAACCTTGATCGAGACAATCAGAAGCAAACACCCTCACTTCAAAATACTGGTAACATTTTTTTCTCCATCTGGGTATGAAATCAGAAAAAACTATCATGGTGCTGATTACGTTATTTATCTGCCAATAGATACCAAAAAAAATGCAACAACGTTTATTGAGATGACAAAACCATCACTGGTTATCTTCATCAAATACGAACTTTGGTACCACTATCTGAAAACGCTTCAAGAAAGAAATATTCCAACCATACTCATCTCTGCCATCATACTCCCCTCGCAGTCATATTTTGGAGTCTTTGCGAATTTTTTTCAATCGATGCTGCAATTGTTCACACATGTTTTTGTGCAGGATGATCAATCGAAGAACCTGCTGGCCACTATCCATATTGCTGAAAATGTTTCAGTGGCAGGCGATACAAGATTTGACAGGGTTGCTGAAACCATGCGTGAATCATTTTCCAACGAAGCACTTGAACATTTTTGCAACAACAACCAAGTGCTCATCGCAGGCAGCAGCTGGAAAGAAGATGAGGAAGCACTTGCTTTTGTCCAATCAAACATCCCCCATTTAAAAATCATCATTGCACCCCATGAAATCAATGCATCTCATCTTGATTCAATCAAATCCATTTTCAAAGATGCAGTGCTGTTGAGCGAGTACTCTTTTGACCAGCCAGCCAAGGTACTGATCATAGACTCCATTGGCATGCTTTCGAAAATATACAGATATGCAACCATTGCCTATGTAGGAGGCGGATTCAACCTATCAGGTATTCACAATGTACTTGAAGCTGCTGCATACGGAAAGGTGGTTTGCTGGGGACCCAATTACAATAGATCTGCAGAAGCATCGAGGATGCTAGAATTGGGCTGTGGATTCAGCTACTACAAAAAAGAACAATTGGCTCATTTCATTCAAAACTTGCTTGATGATGCGAGTCAACGAGAAGTAAAAAATAAGCTTGCAAAAGATTTTGTAGAATCCAATCTTGGTGCAACCAATCGAATTATGGTATTTTTACAGGATTCAAATATGCTATAGACATGTTTACAGAGCCGAGTAATATTGCACAGAAATCAGGATGGATCGAAGTTGTCTGCGGCTCCATGTTTTCTGGCAAAACCGAGGAGCTGATCAGACGGCTCAAAAGAGCAAAAATTGCAAATCAACAAGTCGGCATTTTTAAACCTCAACTTGATAACCGATACCACGACAGCAACATAGTCTCCCACAATGAAACAACCATACAAGCAACAGCGGTAACAGATGCGAAAAAAATACTGACTTTATCTGATCCATTTGGCGTCATCGGCATTGATGAAGCACAATTTTTTGATGACCAAATTTTGCAGGTCGTAGAAAATCTTGCTAATAATGGTAAAAGGGTCATTGTCGCAGGTCTCGATATGGATTATGCAGGAAATCCTTTTGGACCCATGCCTCAACTGCTTTCTGTAGCAAACTTTGTAACCAAATTACATGCAGTCTGTATGCAATGCGGTGGTGTCGCAAGTTACTCTTACAGAATTTCCAACAAGATAGACCAGGTAGTTATTGGTGAAAAAGATCACTATGAAGCAAGATGCAGAGCTTGCTTCCATTTATAAAAACCTTGAACACAAAACGCCAAATATTCGCATTGCTCAGAAAAGATCTTCTGCTTGAGAGAAGACAACAACATACTTTGTATGGCATCCTGCTTTATATCGCATCCACCATCTTTGTCATCTATCTTACACTGGAAGATCCTGATGCCACAACATGGAACGCAGTTTTTTGGATCACACAATTGTTTATCTGCATCAATGCAGTTGCAAAAAGTTTTTTACAGGAAGCCAAAGGCAGAATGCTATATTATTACACCATTACTTCCCCTGTTGCATTCATCCTTTCAAAACTTCTTTACAACGCAATACTCATGATTGCGATGAGCATCATCAATTTATTGATTTATACAGCCATGTTGGGCAATCCCACAGCATCCTACTTTTCATTCGCTGCTATAGGTATTTTAGGAGGATGTGGACTAGGACTGATATTCACGATGCTGGCAGCGATCGCCTCCAAGGCCCTGCAACAGGCATCCCTCATGGCTATACTTGGATTCCCCTTGATACTTCCACAGTTGATGATGCTGGTTAGACTTTCCAAATCAGCTTTTGGAGAAATATTCAAGAATGGCATCCCTTTGCAAATGATATTGCTTTTGCTCGCATTCGATGTGCTGATTATTATATTGTCAGTTATTTTATTTCCATTTTTATGGAAAGATTAGGCGAAGCACCTAATTTTGACCCTTCAAACAATTGATACATGCGCCTAAACTGGTGGAAATTGTTGACGATTGCTCTTCTCTTTTACGCTGTTATCGGAGGATTTTTACTGCCTGTACCGGAGCTCTCTCAACTGGGTGAAACCATCCGCAACCTGTACTTCCATGTCTGCATGTGGTTTGCCATGATGATCCTTTTTACCATTTCCATCATCCACAGCATCAAATACCTGAACAACAAATCTGCTGTCCACGATATCAAGGCAAAAGAATACGCAGCGGTTGGTTCATACTTGGGAATTTTGGGATACCTAACCGGTGCCATATGGGCGAGCTATACCTGGGCAGATCCAAACAATCCTGCATACGCATCTCTTGGTTCTATCATGCGAGAGCCCAAGTTGATTGGTGCTGCACTCGCATTGCTGGTTTATGGTGCATATTTTATTTTAAGAAGTTCTATTACTGATATGGATCAAAGATCAAGAGTAAGTGCGGTGTACAATGTATTTGCTTATGCCATGCTCTTCCCCACCATTTGGATCATACCACGCTTGCTTCCCAGTTTGCATCCTGGTCAGGAGGGAAACCCGGCACTCAACTTCAATGACATTGACGCAAGAATGCGCATGGTTTTTTATCCTGCAGTGATTGGATGGACCCTTCTTGGCGCATGGATTGCGGGCTTGAATGTGAGGCTTGAAATCATCAAAGAAAAAAAAATCAGCAATGTATAAATTGAACAAATTCCTTTTGCTGCTGTTTGTCCTAACTACATCCAGTTACACACAAGCTCAGGAAGAAACAATGGCTAACACTATGCGTTCAAACGGAAAAATTTATGTTGTTGTTGCAGTTTTAACAACTATTTTAATCGGACTCATCGCATATCTCGTTCGTTTAGACAAAAAGATATCCAAACTCGAAAAAGAATAACTGTTCTTACTCCGAGCTTTGCACTCACTAAAAAATCTTGCCATGGCAGAAGAATATAAGTTTTTTGATGCAGTCTGTAAAAGTTTTGACAAGGCTGCTAAATATACCAATTTCGATCAGGGAATTTTAGAGCAAATCAAACAGTGCAACAGTGTATTAAGAATACACTTTCCAGTTAAAATTGGTGACAAGGTTGAAGTAATCAAAGCATACCGCGTTCAACACTCCCACCACAAATTGCCTTGCAAAGGTGGCATCCGTTTCAGCGAGATGGTGAATTTGGATGAAGTGATGGCATTGTCTGCACTGATGACTTACAAGTGTGCAATTGTGAATGTGCCATTTGGTGGAGCAAAGGGTGGAATATCGATCGACCCGAAAAAATATTCAGCTTACGAACTTGAGAAGATCACCCGTCGATATACCAGCGAACTCATTAAGAAGAAATTCATTGGTCCTGGCGAAGATGTACCTGCTCCTGATTATGGAACTGGTGAAAGAGAAATGTCATGGATCCTCGACACTTACATCACCATGAATCCCGGTCAAGTTGAAGCACTGGCTTGCGTGACTGGAAAACCGGTTACACAAGGTGGTGTAAAGGGAAGAAGAGAAGCAACAGGACTGGGTGTGTTTTATGGCGTGAGGGAAGTATGTAAACATGAGGATCAGATGAAGAAACTTGGTCTAACACCCGGAATTGAAGGTAAAAAAGTCATTGTCCAAGGTCTCGGAAATGTTGGATACCACTCTGCTAAATTTTTCCAGGAAGGCGGTGCATTGGTTGTTGGATTGATTGAATATGAAGGAGCCATTTATAATGAAAAGGGATTGGATGTTGATGCTGTATTTCAACACAGAAAAAAGACAGGGTCAA
>JBEAYH010000058.1:0-3517 GCA_041159435.1 Bacteroidota bacterium
CAACATCCGGCAGTCATCAATGGATGTTCTGATTTGTTGGTTGCAATTTTTGGTGAGAAAGGAAAACATGCCAGATCAGCAATCGGAATGTCATCACTTCCAATGGATGCTGCGGTTGAGATAGAAATGATTGTTGAATTAAAATGATAATTTTTTATATGATTTCATTGGCGAAAGGGTTGTCTCTCTTTGCAGTTTTTTTGTTATTGCTCATTGGATTGTCATATGCACAGCAAAAGAAATCTCCTTTGCATACAATTGTAGAAGATGTTTTTGATGAGGCAGATCCATTCAACGGAGTTGTGCTGATAGCATCAAATGGAAGAGTACATGCGGTTGAAGCCTTTGGTAAAAGAGATTATGAAACGGGCTCACCACTGAAGACAACAGATGTTTTTGAATTGGCGTCTGTTTCAAAACAATTCACTGCAATGGTCATCATGCAATTGCAGTCACAAGGAAAATTGGATTATGATGATCCAGTTGAAAAGTATCTTTCTATCCCATATAAAAATATTACGATCAGGCATTTGCTCAATCATACGAGTGGATTGCCAGATTATCAGGCCATCATGGATGCACATTGGGACAAAACCCGTGTTGCAGATAATAATGATATCATTCAGTATTTAAATAAATATGCACCTCCTGCATTGTTTCCTCCAGGTGATCGGTATGAGTACAGCAATACAGGATATGTTTTATTGGCAAGCATTGCTGAGAAAGCAGGCAACGCTGATTTTACTGAAATGCTGCGCGAGTGGGTATTCAAAAAATATAGAATGATGGACAGTGATTTGAGAACTCCATCAGAGAAAAAACAATTGAAAAATCTTGCTTATGGGCACATCAAACAAGGAGGAACGCAATCTTATGTAAAAGCTGACTCATTTCCTTCATCCAATTATACCATTTGGTTGGGTCACCGCGAAGGTCCTGGTAGAATCAGTTCAACTGCATACGATCTGTTGAAGTGGGACAGGACATTGTATGATCCTAGATTTTTTACACCCGAGATGAAAAGAGAAGCATTCAAGCCAGCCGTATTGAACAATCATTCCTTGTCACAATACGGATTTGGATGGGAGTTGGGTGTAGATGAAGTGTTGGGAAAATACGTTCAACACAGTGGTGACAATCCAGGGTATAAAACAGAAATTGTTCGATACATTGATGCAGATAAAACAATCATTCTTTTATGCAACAATGCACATGATCGTTTTGAGAAATTACTGGATGCTTTGAAAAAATATGTGATTGGACTTTAAGCGTTGAAGATTGAAGTGCTCAAGTGTTTGAATGCTTCCATCGCCCCCATGTATTCACAGGTTCTCGCACCTGCCTTGTTTGCATTTGATATGATTTTTGTCCAACTGTTGTGATCAAGTTGTTGTATTTCATTTTTTGTATATCCACTCAACTGAAACAATACTGCTCCTACAAAAGCATCGCCTGCGCCCGTTGTGTCGATTGCGTTGACCTGTATGCTTGGAACAATAAAGGTATCATCGTTTATTCCCAGGCATGTTCCATCTTTCCCAATGGTGATCGCAAAAACAGCATTGCTCATTTTTCTTAAAACAGCAGCAGCTTCAGAAACAGTATTTTGTCCGCTGATCAAAAACGCTTCTTCGTCACTCAGTTTAAAAAACTGTGATTGTTGAATAAACTGTTTCGATCTGCGAATAAATTCCTCTTTGTTGTTACCAAACAGCAATGATCTGTAGTTGGGATCAAAACTGATAAAATGATTTTGTTTGATCGACTCATTCAAGAGAAATTCATAAGTAGATTGAAGTGGGCCTGGTAAAAAAGCAGTTGCAGATCCAAAATGTGCAATTGAAAACAGTGATAAGTCAATTTGCAGAAGATCATCTTTGCTCAATCTTCCATCTGCACCGCGGTTGAAGTAAAAATCTCTTTCGCCATTTTCCATCAATGAAACAAATGCCAATGTGGTAAAATGATTGGCGTCAAATGAAATGGCATTGGTTGAAACGCCAAAATCTTGTAAGACCTGTATCAGGTGATGGCCAAAAGGATCTTTGCCCACTTTAGCAGCGATCGTTACATTGCCTCCCAGTGCTGCAATGGCTGCAGCTACATTGGTGGGGGCGCCTCCTGCTTTTTTTAAAAAATGTTCACCATCGGACAAAGAACTGTTTTTGTCCGTACAGATCATATCAATCAATGCTTCACCAATACAAAGTATTTTATTCATACAGCTTTGATCTATCTAGCAATATTTTTTATTTGTACAGTTGGTTGAATACCAGTTTGAAGGTACCATGGGTTTGTGCCCTGAAGGTAATCTCTGGTCCATATGCAATCAATTTTCCTTTGCCTACCTGTGCGTCGAATGCTGCAACACCATTTTTTAAATAGGATTGTCCCCATGCCCATCCACTGCGCAATGTTTTATCCGATGCGAACCATGCTATGGGTTTGATGATTCCTTTTGTTTGCGCTTCTGGAGTGATGTTAAACACCGGACTATCATCGAAATAAACGTCTGCAGTTTGTTTCATACCCCATGTATTTGATTGGGATGGGTCGAGCGTGATTTGCATGACAGATCCCGGAATATAAAATTTCTCATTGGGTAGATTGCGTTGATTGCCATTGATGGTTTCAACCAAGGCATTTGTCACTGGAAGTTTTAAGTGATAGGCAAGATTGGTGGAGCTGCCAATTGTTAAAACAGTTCCTCCATCTTCCATGAATTTTTTCAAAGCAGGAATGGATGTTTCAGCACTCAGACTTCCAATGGTTTTTTTGAATTCATCTGGCGTATCCTCCGGTTTGGGTCCAATGGGTTTTCTGGCATTGGGATTCAGCGAGGGCATTGCACCTTCTACAAAAAGAATGATGTCATATTTATTTTTCAAATCACCTTTATCAATCTCCTGTGCATGTATGACATTGTAATTGAAATTGAATTGTTCAAAAATCCATCGCATCCATCCAGATGACATGGATCCACCATAGGTGTCCCACAGTGCAATGCGCGCAGGTTGAATGGCTGTCATTGCCGCAGGTCTTTTATCAATGATTTGAACATCTGCTCCCATATTCATGGCCTGTTCTTTGATGATTGTAGTGGAGGCAGATGAGATGGGGACATAGAATGAGCCTTTGGAAAATCCGTTGTGGGACTCCTCGGTTCTGAACACTTTGATTTCTTTTTTCAAAAGTGTATTTACCAATGCAAAACCATGATTGTTGGCAGCATTGATCAGGTAACCGCCTTTTTCGTTGTTCAAACTGAGTTTTCCTTTCAATGGCTGTACTTCACCGATACTGATTTTTGTAAATGGACCGTTGATGTTTTCAGTAATTCTGTCAAATTCAATTCCCATTTGAAATGCAAGTGTCCACCCAGCGGCATCATAAGGAGGAACGGGTGGACCGCCAGGATATTGAAAATCATTTGGGTGGTCTTGTGGTTCAAACATGTCAAGTACATGTGGACGAAATGCCTGATTGCATTGAACGATATAAGAACCTGCGGGATAGG
>JBEAYH010000074.1:0-10352 GCA_041159435.1 Bacteroidota bacterium
GATGTAACACGTGTCGGATATTCAACTCCGAGTCCCCAGCGAGCAAGATCAACCATATGTGTACCATTGTTCAAAGCCTCTCCTGTTCCCCAATGCCAGAACCAATGCCAGTTGTAATGAATAACATTGTCCTTGTAGGCTCTGCGTGGTGCTGGTCCCTGCCATAAATCATAATTCAACCAGGAGGGTACTTCTGCAGTTTTGCCCACACCAATTGATTCACGGTTATTGGTATACCATGTCTTAGCATAATAAGGTCTTCCGATGGCGCCTGCTCTTAGTTCTCCGATTGCTGCAATTACATTGGGCCAAGATCTGCGTTGGTTGCCCATTTGTAAAAGCTTGTTGTGTTTGGCTGCGGCTTTGACAAGCATTTCACCTTCGTTGGGATTATGGCTGCAAGGCTTTTCAAGGTATACATGCTTACCTGCCGAAACTGCAAGCAATGCAGCAGGGGCATGCCAGTGATCAGGCGCAGTTACAATCAGTAGATCCAGTTGTGGATCTTCCAATGCTTTTCTGAAATCTCCTTCTGCTTTTGGTTTCTTGTCTTGTACTTTTTCGATGGCTGCTACGCACTTGTCCATTGCACGAACATCCACATCACATACATACATCATTTCGCATTCTTTCTGTGATGCAAAATTGCTTCCCACTGAAAATCCCCTGCTGTTTACACCCATAACGGCTGCAGTTATTTTTTCATTGGATCCAATAATGCGGCGGTACTGACTGGCTGAGAATCCTGGTAATACTCCACCAAGAACTATCGCAGCAGATGCTGCAGATGATATTTTGATAAAATTTCTTCTAGGGCGACTCATGATGTTGGTTTTAATGACTGAATAATTTGATTTGCTTTTTTGAAATGGGTTTGAAAAGTATGTTCAAGCTGTATGCTTGCGCCATTTTTTCTCTTGCTCTCATGTGCAGCTTCCATGAATGTATAGATCTCGATTGTTTCGGCTGGAGATACAGGCGCTATAAGGGTTTGGAAGAAATCCAAGATATGTTTCAAGAGATTGTCATATCCTTGAAAGGGGCCCAAGATTGAATTTCCGGTTTCACCAAATGCAGTGCCTCCATATTCATGTTTGCCTGTTCTTGTTCCGCGAAATGTTCCAACTCTTCCATCTGTCCATTCGCCTACTACTAATTCAACATCTTTGTTGGATGTTCTTTTCACTTGTTTGCATCCTATGCCCATTACTGTATACAGCAACTCAACGCCGTGAATGCCGTACCAGAATAAATCTGGATGTGTTGTTTCGAGGGTAGCCGGACTGAAACAATCAGCGCCTTGTACTTTTCCAATTTTTCCTTTGGCAACCTGTTGGGCTGTTTCCATATAACGCAGAGAGGAGCTTGAAAAAACCGGGACCTTGTATTGTTTTGCCAATTCATATATGGCAATCGTATCTGTGAGAGATGCTGCGACTGGCTTGTCAATGAATACAGGTTTGCCTGCTTTGAATACTTCCAGCGCTTGCTGAAGATGGGGTCTTCCATCGTTTGTCTCCAGGCAAACAAAATCAACTTTGCTCAACAGTTCAGCAATCGATCCGACAATCTCCACTCCGTATTTCTTGACTTCTTCGGTATACCCAGGGATGCGTTTTACAGACGACTCGATGTCGGCACTTCCATTTGGATAGGCAGCAACGATTTTAAATCCCTGTGCACTTGTTCCATTCAACGCTTTTGTAAAAGCCACACTGTGTGATGTGTCCAATCCAATGATCCCAATCTTTCCGTTTTGAAAATGGTTGCTAGCGAATCCATTCAAAGGATTGCCGATCATGCCTGCTCCCAATAGTATGGAGGAGGAAAAAATGAAATTTCTCCGACTTTGAAACGTACTCATACGGCAAAAACATTGAATCAATCGTTACTAAATGTAATCATATCATTTGATACGAAGTGCAGGAGGGCAGATGAATTTTAAACGAAAACGATGGAGCTATAGCTCTGTTCCAATGATATCGGCCACGTAGGGATTGAGTGGTTTGCGCTGAACAGATGCTGGATCATCCAGTTGCACCATTGCTCCTGCTTTCAGGATCATCAAACGGTCGGCCCAGGGTAAAATTTCATCTGGGCTATGGGAAACCATGATGCAACTGAGATTTTTTTCTTTGAAGAGCTGACCTATGACAGTGTGAATGATTTTTTTATTGATTCCATCGAGGTTTGAAAAAGGTTCATCCAACAAAAGAAGACTTGGATTGCTGATCAATGTTTTGGCCAGTGCGATGCGTTGACGCTCTCCTCCGGAGAGCTCATTTGTCTTGCGTTTCAGTAAATGATCAATTTTACATAGATGATACAAATGCATTGCATCTTCATCTGTTGTTTTAGCATGCATATCCAATATCTCATGTACAAAATAATTGTTGAGCAGTTCAAAGTGTTGGGATAGGTAACCAATCTGAGGATGGCCTGGTAATAGAACCTCATCCGGACCTTTCACTCTTTTTGTTTGAAAGAAAACATTCCCTGATGTGGGTTGAATAAGTCCAGCGATGATTTTCAACAAGGTAGTTTTCCCTGAGCCTGTTTCACCCATCAGTCCAATTTTCTCCCCTTGCTGCATGGAAAAGTTCAGCTCCATCAGAATGGTGCGCTCTTGCTGCATTTTCATTACATGCTCTAAAACCAGTTCTGCCATAATCTTCACGAAGTTGCAAAGCTACTTCCAAACCTCAATTATTTAAAACATATTTAAAATACCATTTCGAAATAAGTGAGTAAATTGAATTGACATTATATCAATTTTATTATGAAGAAAATTTCAATTTCAATCCTGCTCATTCTGCTGGTCATCGTGGGACTCCTATTCACCAATCGGTTTTCTCATTTGAAAAATTTTGCATTATGGGGTGTTCATACCATCCATGATTACAAGACTCATCCAACGCGTTTGGTGGAAAGCGGCGACAATCCTCAGCCTTGGCAGTTTGATTCAAATTATAACAAAAAAGAAATTCCGAAAGAGTTCATGAGCATCATCGACTCCAATGATACCCATGCGTTTTTGGTGATTCAAAACGGAAAACTTCTGTATGAAAAATATTGGGATGGGTATGATACAGCTAGGTTGAGCGGGTCTTTTTCTGCAGCAAAAAGTATCATCTCTTTGTTGATAGGTATTGCATTGGATGAAGGGAAAATCAAATCACTCGAAGAACCTGTTGCAAATTATATCCCTCACTTTCAAACAAATGGGTTGGAGAAAGTACGCATCAAGGATCTGCTTACCATGAGTTCAGGTACCAATTACAATGAAGCAGATAAAAGCTATTTCAGTATGAATGCCTACGGTTATTATGGAGATGATGAAGAATACATGGTTGGCATGATGGAGCGAAATGAAGATCCTGGCATTTATTGGCAGTACAGAAGCGGTGATACACAGGTATTGGGATTGGTGGTAGAAAAAGTTTTCAATCAATCCATCTCACAGTTGGTATCTGATAGGTTCTTGAAACCGATGGGCGCTGAAGCAGATGCATTGTGGTTGTTGGATGGTGCTCAAAAACACGAGAAGGCTTTTTGTTGTTTCAATGCTATTTCGCGCGACTATGCACGATTCGGACAGTTGGTTTTAAACAAAGGGAAGTGGGGTGATAAGCAAATTGTCTCTGAGCAATACATCGCGGCTGCAACTGCTCCTGCGACTTACTTGAAAGACAGATATGAAAACAACAATCCGGTTGATTTCTATGGGTATCAATATTGGATTGTCAATCACAGTGGAGTTACTGCTGTTGCACAAAACGGGCTATTTGGTCAATATGTATATATCATTCCTGAAAAAAATGCTGTGGTGGTAAGATTGGGAGAATCTAAAGTGATCAAGCCCATTCATCATCATCAGCCGGAAAATTATACGTATATCGACGCAGCTTTATCCATCCTTCAATAAAATTGATTTGATCAATAAAAAAGCCCCGCGAAAGCGGGGCTTTGAGTTCTAATATGTTAGGGATTATTTTTTGATTTCCCAGCCAGCTCTGTAGTTTCTGGAAACAAACTGATTGGCCTCTTCAAAGTTGGTAATCTTCATGTTGTTGCCATCCCACAATAGTTTCTTTCTTCCGTAGAACTCGAAACCATTTCTGCCCATAGCATTCTTCACTTCTCTGCGCAACATATAACTTCTGATCGCGAGGTTACCCATGAGAACTGTTTCGGTAAGCGGACCAGAGTAGTCAAACGATGAAGTCAACCCTTTGTGTTCCTTGCTGTTGAAACCAGCCTTGCATGCTTCTGTCCATGCAACCTGGTGTCCCCATTCCGGTAAACCTCTTGGAGTATTTGGATCAGGAGCTGGCATGGTGATTCTTTCTCCGTTGTTCAAGTAAATCTTTGGATTGTTTCCGTACATGCCAATCACCATCACGCCTTTCGAGCCGTGGAGATATACACCGTTGTCACCTCCAGCATCTGGACTCAAAGGTTCGTCGGCCGGAATCTGATCGGGGTGAAATGGCTTCAATCCGCCATCCATCCAAACCATCTTCATCTGTGATTTATTTTTCTTGGTTTCAGGGAATTTGATTTCTACCAATGCAGAAGGAGGGCATCCTTCTGGAATGTATTCAGCAGTCCAGTCTTTGATGAAAACCTGTCCCACACTGCATTCCACTTCGGTTGGGTAGCCCAATCCTAAAATTCTGAAAGCAGAATCGATCGTATGACATCCGATATCGCCCAATGCACCTGTACCAAAATTCCACCATCCTCTCCATTTGAATGGGTGATACAATGGATGATAATCTACATAGTCGGCCGGGCCGAGCCAGGTGTTCCAATCATCTGGCGACATGGATGCCGGCAAAGTTGGTTTGTCTTTTGGAACTGGAATGCCTTGCGGCCAAACTGGACGGTTGGTCCAGATTTCTACTTTGTGAACGGGACCGATCAAGCCTTTGTTGAACCAATCAATGGCAACTTGCTGATGCGGATTCGATGAACCCTGGTTTCCCATTTGGGTGACTACTTTATATTTTCTAGCAGCTTCTGTCATCATACGCGCTTCGGCAATGTTGTGAGTAAGCGGCTTTTGAACGTAGACATGTTTTCCCATTTGCATGCAAGCCATCGCTGCAAATGCGTGAAAATGGTCAGGCGTTGAAATCGTTACTGCATCGATGTCTTTGCCAGATTCTTCCAACATTTTTCTGAAATCCTTGTAGCGCTTAGCATTGGGGAATTTATCCACTGCAACTTTTGCCCTATCAAAGTCAACATCCGTCAATGCCACTACATTACAAGCACCGTTGTTGTATGCATTGATGATATCTGATTGTCCCTTACCACCTGCACCAATGGCAGCAATATTTAATTTATCGCTTGGGGCTGTATAACCCTTCCCAATAACGTGACGGGGAACGATAAAAAATCCGGCTGCTGCAAGTGAACTTTCTTTGATGAAATTTCTTCGATTTTTTTGTTTCGACATAGCAAGCTTTTTAATGAATGATGAGTACCTAAGTTACAATTCGAGCGGAAGATTTATTACATTTAGATGAATAAATTTTTTGAATTGCCCAGGCGGAAGGTTGGATGACAATTGTATTTCTTTTATTGCGCACCAGGGCAGACAGGTGTTTTAAATTATTTGTCATGCGGAAACTACTCACGCTTTTGTTTTTGATCTCTTGTCTCTTATCTAATGCCCAAACCGCGATCAACCCCCATCTGTTGAAAGGCTCCTGGAGGGCTTCCTGGATCACTTGCCCGAATGTTCCGCAAAGAGATTATGGGGTATATCATTTCAGAAAAAATTTTTCCATCGATACCCTGCAGGAAAAATTCATTGTGCATGTGAGTGCAGACAATCGATACCGTTTGTTTGTAAATGGTACGGCCGTTTGCAGCGGTCCCGCAAGAGGCGACCTCTACAACTGGTATTTTGAATCGATCGATATTGCTCCCTATCTGCGCAAAGGCTCCAATACCATAGCAGCATTGGTGTGGAACATGGGCGTACATGCACCTGTGGCACAGATTTCCAATCAAACTGCATTTGTATTGCAGGGCGATGGCGAAAAAGAGAAAATCATTAATACTGATAAAACCTGGAAAGTGCTGCGCGATAGCTCCTATCTGCCTTGCTCACTAGACAATGGAGCGAGGGTAAAGTCTTATATGGTTGTAGGACCAGGTGACCAGGTTGATGCAAGCAAGTATCCTTGGGGATGGGAAACGTACGCATACAATGATGATGCTTGGGAGAAAGCTATATCCATAGGCAATCCTGTCAACGTAGGATATGGTTCAGATAATTTATGGAGCCTTCAACCCAGAAATATTCCTTTGATGTTTGAAAGGCTTCAGCGCATTTCAACTGTTCGAAGAAGTGATGGCATGGAGGTTGGAAGTGACTTTCTTGCAGGCAATCAACCCCTGATCATACCTGCTAACAGAAAAGTTACCATCCTGTTGGATCAATCGTACAATACTGTTGCATATCCTCAGTTGATTGTCAGCAAGGGAAAACATGCATCGATCAAATTGAGTTATACCGAAGCTTTGTTGGTGGATACCAATTCAGTAAAATACAAAGGGGTCAATGTCAATGGTCCACAAAGAAGAAAAGATTTTCAAAAAGGGAACCGCAATGATGTTGACAGCAAATTGGTGATAGGCAACTACGATGTTTTTATTGCTGATGGTGGTGAGAATAGAATGTTTCGACCTCTTTGGTTCCGAACCTACCGTTATATGCAAGTTGATATCACTACAAAAGATGAGCCTTTGGTGATCAATGATTTGTATGGAATGGCAACGGGCTATCCATTTGAAGTGATGGCATCATTCAAATCCAATGATTCATCCTTGCAACAGATTTGGGATATTGGATGGAGAACCGCACAGCTTTGTGCCGGTGAAACTTATTTTGATTGTCCATATTATGAACAGCTGCAGTATGAAGGCGATACAAGAATTCAGTCATTGATATCTCTTTATGTGACGGGAGATGACAGATTGATGCGCAAAGCAATTTTGGATTTTTATCATTCGCGTGTTCCCGAGGGACTCACACAGGGCCGTTATCCCAGCAGTAGGTTACAGGTGATTCCACCTTTTTCTCTGTATTGGATCAGCATGCTGCATGACTACTGGATGCACCGAAATGATTTCAAATTTGTCGAACAGTTTTTAATGCCTGTGGCAGGGGTATTGGATTGGTACGAGAAAAAAATAGATCAGCAGAAAAATATGCTAGGCCCCATGAAGTGGTGGAATTTCGTGGATTGGAATCAAAAGTTTCCGGGTGGAACTCCTGACGGCGCCAATGATGGCAACTCTTCTGTCATTACGTTTCAATATATATATACATTGAAACAGGCTGCAGAACTGTTCAGTTTCTTTGGCAAAACAAACGAAGCCAATCATTATCGCTTGCTGGCAGAACAATTGGGAAAATCAACTTTTGCTTCCTGCTTTGATTCAAAAAAATCTGTGATTGCGAATACACCTTTGAAAAATACTTTTAGTCAGCATGCCAACATCATGGCAATATTATCAGGCAGTGTTCCTCCAGCATTGCAGCAAAAAATCATGATGAATACTTTGACGGATACTTCTCTCAGTCAAGCTACTTTCTATTATCGTTTTTACTTGAACAGGGCTTTGAACTATACGGGCAATGCCAATCAATATTACAAAGAATTGCAACCCTGGAGAGATATGATTGATTTGGGATTGACAACATTTGCCGAAGAGCCAGATCCAACGAGGTCTGATTGTCATGCATGGAGCTCGAGTCCCAATTATGATTTCTTTGCAACGATTTGCGGGATTACTCCATCCAAACCCGGATTTGCTGCAGTGCGCATTGCGCCTGCATTGGGGGAACTCACACATGTTGTTGGGACTATGCCGCATCCAGCAGGCATGATAAAAGTTGAAATTCAAAAAAAGGATTCATCAGAAGTATTGGCTGATATTACATTGCCGGAAAATGTTCCAGGAACTTTTTTCTGGAAGGGGAAAACTGTTCCGCTTCGTTCAGGTCATCAGCAAATCAAACTTTGATCAGATTGTTTTTGCAAATTTTTGTGCTTTCAATGAAAGTTCCGTCGCGAGGAAACAGTGAGCCTGCGACATCGCAGTTTCAGTACGGTTGACAACATCGTCTACAAATAATTTTCCGAAAGGAAGTTGCACGTCTCTGCAGTCGATATATTTTGTTTCCTGGTTATTGGCATAGTAAAGATGATTGCCGCTGTCATAACGGGCAATGTCAATGTTTTTCCTGATTTCAATAAATCCCTCTGTTCCCAATATGGTCAATCTTCCATCTCCCCATGTTTTCAGTCCGTTGGGAGTAAACCAATCCACCCTGATATAACCTTGTCCCCCGTTCCCTTTCAACATCACATCTCCAAAATCTTCGAATGCGGGTTTATCCGGATGATTGACATTTCCTACTTGAGATGCTATCACTTCAGCAGCAGTTGAATTGGTGAAATATAGAAACTGATCGAATTGGTGGGATGCAATATCTGTGAGGATGCCTCCAAATTTTTTCTTGTCCCAAAACCATTCCGGTCTGGATTTTGGATTGATGCGATGCGGACCGAGTCCAATCGTTTGAATAACCTTGCCAATCAATCCCTGTTTTACAAGCTCACCCGCTTTGATGGTTGCTTTGTTTTCAAAACGTTCGCTGAACATGATGGCGTAGATGCGTTTGGTTTCTTTTTGCACTTTCTTTACTGCCGCCAATTGCTCAAGTGTTGTGATTCCTGGTTTGTCAACCAGGTAATCTTTTCCGTGTTTCATGACTTCGATTCCAAGTGGACCTCTTTCAACGGGTATGCCAGAGCTGAGGATCAACTGGATTGTATTGTCTTCTAAGATTTCCTTTTCGCTGGATGCAACTTTTGCCTGGGGGAATGCCTTCGTGAATGCAGCGACCAACTCAGGCTCTTTTGCGTACACGGCAACCAGTTCTCCGCCACCATTGATGACTGCATTGCACATGCCATAAATATGGTTATGGTTGATGTTGATGACTGAGAAGCGTATTCTTTTTTCTGCAACAATTTCATCTTGTTTTTGAGACGAGAATGACGATAATAACGGAATGCCGCTTGCTGCTATGGTTGATTTTAAAAAAGTTCTTCTTGGAAACATATGATGCGTTTATGATTTTTCTTTCTTCATCTAATTTACTGAATCGAAATGTATGAAGTACTTTATCTACGAAATCGATTTATTTCATCAGGTAATCAATTGTCAGTACGCCCATGAGTCCCATGACCGATACAATGGTCTCCATGATGGTCCATGACTTCAGGGTTTGTTTGATGCTCAAGTTGAAATATTCTTTGAACAACCAAAACCCGCTGTCGTTGACATGTGAGAGGGTCAGGCTTCCAGAACCCACTGCCAAGACCATTAAACTTGGATCGGTATTGGTTGCCACTACTACTGGTGCGATGATGCCAGCTGTTGTGAGTCCCGCTACTGTAGCCGATCCCATCGCAACCCGTATGATTGCGCTGATCAGCCAACCCAGCAACAATGGAGGCATTTGCAGTTGTGTAAATGCTGCGGCGAGTTGTGCGCTTACACCACTGTCAACATAGACCTGTTTGAGCGCGCCAGCACCCGAAACGATCAATATAATCATCAATACATCTTTGATGGAGTCGGCGTAGGTTGACATGATGGATGCGACTGAGCTGCCTCTTGAGAGTCCAAGTGCAACCGTTGCATAGAGCATGGATATGAACATGAGCATGCTTGGATCGGAAATGAACTGGATGAATCCCGGCATCTTTTCAGATGATTGATTCAGGTTGAAATAGGTTGTAATCAGTAAAATAAATACAGGAAGCAGACATGTGATGATGCTGTTCAAAAATCCGGGAAGTGCTGCCTGATCGATGTCTTTTGGTTTAAATGTTTGCAATGGCTCCACATTCATTTTTTTCAGCGTGCTTGCGAAAAGGGGTCCAGCAACTATGATTGTAGGGATGGCTATGCAAATGCCATACAAAAGTGTTTTGCCCATGTCTGCATGCAGTTGATTGACCAATGCGGCTGGAGATGGATGCGGCGGAAGGAGTCCGTGGGTGACCGATAGGGCAGATAGCATGGGAATCCCGACATATACTGCAGGCAGTTTGAGGCGGTATACAATTGAGAAAATCAGCGGGACCAGCAATACGAATCCCACATTATAGAAGAGGGGGATGCCTACAATAAATCCAGTTAGCACCAATGCCCAGGTAATTCTTTTTTCACCAAAAGTGCTCAACAAAACATCGCTGATTTTTTGGGCAGCGCCAGATTCTGCTACGAGTTTACCAATCATTGCACCAAATAGAATG
>JBEAYH010000129.1:0-11713 GCA_041159435.1 Bacteroidota bacterium
CCCGTATACAGTTATTGGTTCGATAATGGTTTGCTGTGGACAGTTGTCTTTGGGAGATGTTGGTCCAAATACTGCAATGCTACTTGGCCAGTAGACCTTTGAAAGCTTTTCCTCTTTTGCAATATCAAGAACATTCAACAGCGACTGTGTATTCAAATGCCATGCAAGCGGAGGGTTTTTCTCTCCGGTAGCGGAAAGGATCGCGGCCAACAAATAAACCTGGGTAATATTTTGTCTGATGACTTGCACGTGTAACATCTCTTTGTTCATAACATCAATGCTTACATAGGGACCGGTTCCCTTGAGCAAATCATTTTCTTCTCTTAGATCAGATGCTACAACATTGGATCCGCCGTAAATTTTTCTGAGTGCCAACGTCAGCTCCACTCCTATTTGTCCGCATGCTCCAATGACAAGGATTTTCTCTTTTTTCATGAAACAATCTTATTTCGCAAACTTAGTTATTAAGGGCCTCTTATCTTTGCGACATGCAAAATTTTTTGGCAGATCTCTTCACTGAGCAAGACCATGACAAGGATTCTTTCTTCCTGATTGCCGGTCCCTGTGTGGTTGAAAATCAGGAACTCTTGGAGACCGTTGCCTCCAAAGTATCTGTTGTTTGCAAAGAATTGGGCATCCCCTATATTTTCAAAGCCTCTTACAGAAAGGCAAACAGAACAAGCGGGAATTCTTTTGCAGGCATTGGAGATCGGGAGGGACTCTCGTTGCTGAAACAGACAGGTGAATCATTTCAATTACCCACCACCACAGACATCCATTCCGCCCAAGAAGCATCGATGGCTGCAGATTTTGCTGACATCCTTCAAATTCCGGCATTTCTTTGCAGACAGACCGATCTTTTACAGGCAGCGGGTGAAACAGGTAAGATCGTCAACATCAAAAAAGGACAATTTGTAAGTGGTGAAGCCATGAAGTTTGCAGTTGAAAAAGTGAAAAAAACTGGCAATCAAAAAGCAATGCTGACTGAAAGAGGAACCAGCTTTGGTTACCAGGACCTGATTGTTGATTTTAGAAATATTCCCATCATGCAATCACTCGGCGTCCCTGTTGTTGTTGATTGCACCCATTCACTTCAGCAACCCAACCAATCCTCCGGTGTTACTGGAGGAAATCCAACGTTGATTTCCACCATCGCGAAAGCTGCTATTGCTACAGGAGCAGATGGCATTTTCATCGAAACACATCCAGATCCATCCGTTGCATTGAGTGATGGAGCAAACATGTTGAGACTTGATTTACTGGAGGACCTACTGAAACAGCTTGTAAAAGTCCGGAAATCTATACTTTAATTATATCGAAGCGGATTTCTCCTTGATTCAATGAAGGAACGTTTGATATTCATCCAAAAAGCCAGTATGAGATAAAAAATAGCAGGGGAACCAAACGTAAGGCAGGAGATGTATATAAAATACTTGCGGATGGTTGTAGTGGGGATCCCCAGGAGCTCTCCAATGCGTGTACAGACCCCAAAAACATGCCATTCTATGAAGTTTCTGATTCCGTTCATGATTCAAATATAAAAAATCCCCATTATTCCACATACAGTTGGTAAGGGCTTCCGAAATGATTAATTTTGCGGTGCCTAAAAAAATATACCATGGTATTCGATTTAGACCTCATCAAGAAGACGTACAGTGAAATGCCTGCCAGAGTGGATGCTGCCAAAAAAGCATTGGGAAGACCCCTTACGCTTGCAGAAAAAATTCTTTTTGCCCACTTGTGGAAAGGAGTAGAAATCAAAGATTTCGAAAGAGGAAAAGCCTATGTGGATTTTGCCCCAGACAGAGTTGCCATGCAAGATGCAACTGCTCAGATGGCACTGCTGCAGTTTGATACTACCGGCAGAAAAAAAGTTGCAGTTCCCTCAACTGTACATTGTGATCACCTGATTGTTGCAAAAGACGAGAGCAAAACAGACCTGCAAAAAGCAATAACCGAGAATGATGAAGTCTATAATTTTCTTTCATCAATCTCCAATAAATACGGAATTGGATTTTGGAAGCCCGGTGCCGGCATCATTCACCAGGTAGTATTGGAAAACTATGCATTCCCCGGTGGGATGATGATTGGAACCGATTCACATACGGTGAATGCAGGTGGACTGGGTATGATTGCCATTGGTGTTGGCGGAGCGGACGCATGCGATGTGATGGCAGGATTGAGCTGGGAATTGCTGATGCCCAAATTGATTGGTGTTAAATTAACCGGAAAATTAAGTGGATGGACTTCCCCCAAAGATGTGATCCTGAAAGTTGCAGGCATTCTTACCGTGAAAGGTGGCACCAATGCCATTGTTGAATATTTCGGAGAAGGTGCAACCAGCATGAGTTGTACAGGCAAAGGCACCATCTGTAACATGGGCGCAGAGATTGGAGCTACAACATCTACATTCGGATATGATGAAAGCATGGCAAGGTATCTGCGTTCAACCGGCAGATCTGAAGTGGCAGATGCGGCTGATCAAGTAAAATCATACCTGACAGGTGATTCGGAGGTATATGCCAATCCGGAAAAATATTTTGACAAGGTTATTGAAATCAACCTGAGTGAGTTGGAACCTCATTTGAACGGACCATTCACACCAGATTTGGCCACTCCTATTTCACAAATGAAAGAGGCAGCAGCACAAAACAACTGGCCAACAAAAGTCGAAGTGGGATTGATTGGAAGCTGTACAAATTCATCTTATGAAGACATCAGCCGTGCAGTAAGTCTTGCTAAACAGGTTGCTGAGAAAGGATTGAAAACAAAAGCTGAATTTACCATCACACCTGGAAGTGAGTTGGTAAGATATACCATTGAAAGAGATGGTTTCCTCGAAACATTCAATCAAATTGGTGCAAGGGTTTTTGCAAATGCATGCGGACCCTGTATCGGGATGTGGGATCGCATGGGCGCTGAAAAACAAGAGCGCAATACCATTGTACATTCATTCAACAGAAACTTTGCAAAGAGAGCTGACGGGAATCCCAACACCCTGGCATTCGTTGCGAGTCCAGAGTTGGTTACAGCACTCGCCATTGCAGGTGACTTAACCTTCAATCCAATCACAGATACACTGACCAATGAAAAAGGTGAGCAAGTGAAATTGGATCCTCCTTCAGGTGACGAATTACCAAAGAAAGGATTCTCTGTGGAGGATGCAGGTTATCAAGCCCCTGCGGAAGATGGAAGCAAGGTGCAAATCAATGTGAAATCAGACAGCAAGCGCTTGCAGTTGCTTTATCCATTTGCAGCATGGGAAGGGACCGATTTGAAAGGATTGAAACTTCTCATCAAAGCAAAAGGAAAATGTACCACCGATCATATTTCTATGGCTGGACCATGGTTGAAATTCCGTGGACACCTGGACAATATCAGCAACAACATGCTGATCGGTGCTGTAAACTTTTTCAATGATAAAACCGATTCAGTGAAAAATCAGCTGACGGGTGAATATGGAGCAGTGCCAGCAACACAAAGGGCTTACAAGGCAGCAAATATTGGATCGATCGTAATTGGTGATGAAAACTATGGTGAAGGTTCTTCAAGAGAACATGCAGCGATGGAGCCGCGCCACCTGGGCGTTCGTGTTGTGATGGTTAAATCATTTGCACGCATCCACGAAACCAACCTGAAAAAACAGGGAATGCTCGCACTGACATTTGCAAATAAAGAAGATTATAATAAGATTCAGGAAGATGATGCCATCGATATCGTTGGACTCACCAGCTTTACTACTGGCAAGTCACTCGAGGTTGTTTTGCACCACAAAGACGGATCATCAGAATCTATTCAAGCCAACCATAGCTACAATGAGCAACAAATTGAGTGGTTCAAGTCAGGTGGAGCTTTGAATGTGATCAGAGCGGGAATGTCTAAATAAACATCAAAGACGTTGCAAATAATCAAGGGCCAAGGCATAACCGTCGAGGCCCAATCCTGCAATCGTTCCTTTTGCCTTTGCAGAAACATGAGAGATCTTTCTGAAATCCTCCCTCGCATGGATGTTCGAAATATGCACCTCGATAACAGGTGATGGGACGGCAGCGATAGCATCACCCAAAGCGACAGAGGTATGGGTATAACCACCCGGATTGATGATGATGCCATCTTGTGAAAATCCAGCTTTTTGAACTGCATCGATGAGTTCACCTTCAATATTGCTTTGGAAATAACTGATATCAATATCAGGATGTGCAGACTTCAATTTTTCCAGAAATGATTCGAATGATTCAGACCCATAAACAGATGTTTCCCTTTTGCCAAGCAAATTCAGATTGGGACCGTTGATGATGGTGATCTTTTTCAATAGAACAAATCTAATTATTATTGATCAATTGAATAAAATCATCAAAGAGGTATCGGCTATCGTGCGGCCCAGGAGTGGCTTCTGGGTGGTATTGAACTGAAAAAGCAGGTCTGTCTTTTAAACGAATGCCTTCAATAGAGTCATCGTTCAGGTTTACGTGTGTGATTTCAATCTTATCAGATTTTCTTACAGCATCCGGATCAACTGCAAATCCGTGGTTCTGTGTAGTGATCTCACAGAGTCCAGTCATGAGATTTTTAACAGGATGGTTCAACCCCCTATGTCCATGATGCATCTTGAATGTTGGAATACCATTGGCAAGTGCGAGCAATTGATGCCCGAGACAAATGCCGAATACAGGCTTTTTGGTTTCTAATATCTTCTTTACTGTATCAACAGCGTAAGACATGGTTGATGGATCACCAGGTCCATTGGATATAAAAAATCCATGCGGTTCAAATTTCAACAGTTCCTCGAAAGAAGTTTTGGCGGGATGCACACGAACATATGCACCTCTGTCAGCCATGCACTTGATGATATTTCTCCTTACCCCAAAATCCAATACCGCGATTCTGATCGATGCTGACGGATCGCCCATATGATAAACCTTGTCAGTGGTTACAAGAGAGGCAAGCTCCAGGCCATCCATTGATGGTACTTCTTTGAGTGCGTTTTTTAATTGCTGGACATCGGTTGTTTCGGAAGAGATGATGCAATTCATTGCTCCCTTCTCGCGAATATGAGTAACAAGTGAACGTGTATCTACATCTTGAATGGCGACTATATTCTGTTGAAGAAGATAGTGCTGCAGCGAATCATTCGCCATGAGTCTGCTGTATTTTTCTTCCAGGTTTCGTCCAATCAATCCCTTTATTTTTACAGAATCACTCTCTACATCTTCGGGTTTTACACCATAGTTGCCCGTGTGCACATTGTTCATGATCAACACCTGACCATAATAGCTGGGGTCGGTAAAAACCTCCTGGTAGCCGGTCATACCTGTATTGAAACACAATTCACCAGAGGTAGTCCCAATCTTGCCAAATGACTTTCCGTGAAAAACCATTCCGTCTTCCAGAACCAGGACAGCAGGGACCGTATTCGTTTCTTGATTGGGCATGTGCTAATTTTTTACAAAATAAAAAAGGCAGTGTCAAATGACCTGCCTTTGAAATGATAATTTATCAACATTTTCTTATTCTGATGCAGTTGATTCTTCAGTTGTTGCTGTGGGAGCTTCTGCTGCGGGAGCTTCTGCAGGTGCAGCCTTCTTTTTAGCCCCGCCGCTTCTTCTGGTTTTCTTGGCAGGAGCAGCTGCTTCGCCTTTTCCTTTTCCGTAGATTTCGTTGAAATCAACCAATTCAATCATGGCTCTTTCAGCATTGTCACCCAGTCGAATGCCGAGCTTGATGATCCTGGTATATCCACCTGGACGACCAGCTACTTTTGGAGCGATGTTGGTGAAAAGTTCCTTTACAGCAGATTTATCTTGCAAATAAGAGAAAACAATGCGGTGATTGTGCATGATTTGCTCCTTGCTTGCTGATTTTTTGGTTTTGGTGATCAATGGCTCGATGAATGTTCTCAACGCCTTAGCTTTTGCGAGGGTTGTAACGATTCTCTTGTATGTGATCAGTTGACTGGCAAGGTTACCCATGAGGGCCTCGCGGTGGGCCTTTTTGCGGCCTAAGTTGTTGATTTTGTCTCCGTGACGCATGACTGTTTGTTTTAAAGCTGTACCGTGTCAGGAATTACAGCCTGTTTATAATTATTAATTAAAACTCATCTACATCGATACCCAACTTCGCCAAATCCATACCGAAATGGAGTCCACGCTCCTGCAATACCTGCTCAATTTCAGAAAGAGATTTTTGTCCGAAGTTTCTGAACTTCATCAGATCTTCCTGCTCATACTGAACAAGCTGGCTCAAGCTGTTGATTTTGGCAGCTTTCAAACAATTGAAAGCACGCACAGAAAGATCCAAGTCCTCCAAAGGAGTCTTCAACACCTTTCTCAACTGCAATGTTTGCTCATCCACCAGGTCTTCTTTCTTCTCTTCCTTGTTGTCAAATGTGATGTTCTCATCAGTGATGATCATCAAATGTTGAATGAGGATACGAGAAGCCTGTTTTACAGCTTCTTCCGGATGAATGGTTCCATCTGTTACAACGTCCAACAACAATTTTTCGAAATCAGTACGCTGTTCAACACGGGTGTTTTCAATTGCGTACTTTACATTCTTGATTGGAGTGTAAATAGAGTCAATGGGAATATATCCGAATGGAGCTTCTTTGATTTTGTTGTCTTCAGCTGGAACATATCCTCTACCCTTTGTGATGTAAAGTTCAATGTTCAGTTTTGCTGAAGGATCCATGCTGCAGATCAATAGCTCTGGATTCATTACTTGGAACGTACCAGTAACTTCATCGATCATGCCGGCAGTGAATTCAGACTTTCCTTTGATGGACAAAGTCAGTTTTTCATTTTGCACATCGTGATCAAGAATTTTCTTGAATCTGATTTGCTTGAGGTTCAGGATGATCTCGGTAACATCCTCTACAACTCCTTTTAAAGTTGCAAACTCATGGTCTGCACCTTCAATGGCGATGCCAGAGATGGCATATCCTTCTAAAGAATTCAAAAGAACTCTGCGAAGTGCATTACCAATGGTTACACCATATCCAGGTTCAAGAGGCTTAAACTCAAACTGAGCTTCAAAATCAGTTACTTTCTGAAGTACGATTTTTTCCGGTTGTTGGAAATTTAAAATGGCCATATTTAAATTTCAGTTTTACTTGTTAATCTTCTGAATTGATTCAGAAGGGTGATATAAAGACCCTGAGCTGAAATGTCAGCCCGGGCAGATTACTTAGAATACAATTCGACAATGAGTTGCTCCTTGATATTTTCAGGAACGCTCTCTCTTTCAGGATATGCCACGAAAGTGCCTGTCAATGATGCTTCATTGAAATCAACCCATCCAATTTTTGGATTTTTAGGTCTCATCAATGCTTTGAAGCTTTCGCTTTCTTTGCTCTTTCCTGCAACGGTAACTACATCGCCTGGTTTCAATTGGAAAGAAGGTATGTTTACAACTACATCATTTACCATGATGTGTTTGTGGGAAACCAACTGACGAGCAGCGGGACGAGATGGGGCGATACCCATGCGATATACAGTATTGTCAAGACGAGCTTCCAACAATTTGATGAGGTTTTCACCAGTAACACCTTTCAAACGGGCAGCTTCTTCGAAGGTTTTGCGGAATTGACGCTCCAATACACCATACGTGTATTTTGCCTTTTGCTTTTCTTTTAACTGAATAGCATATTCTCCAAGAGACTTGCGCTTGCGGGCAGCACCATGCTGACCAGGAGGATTGCTGTTTTTGTCGAGGTACTTTCCGTTTCCTAAAATAGGTTCACCGAAGATTCTCGAGATTTTTGTTTTGGGTCCAGTGTAACGAGCCATAGTTTTTTTGTTTTGATTTTTTAGTTCAGACAGCAGATTATGAAAAAATCAAAAAACTGAATCTGTTGTCCTTTATAATTGGTTGATTATACACGACGCTTTTTCGGAGGACGGCAACCATTGTGTGGCAATGGAGTGATATCCTTGATCATCACAACCTCAATTCCAGAATTAGCGAGGGCGCGGATGGCACCTTCTCTACCTGCACCAGGACCTTTCACATATACATCTACTCTTTTCAATCCAGCCTCAGTTGCTACACGAGCAGCATCCTGCGCAGCCATTTGAGCGGCATATGGCGTATTCTTCTTTGAACCTCTGAAACCCATCTTACCTGCACTGCTCCATGAAATGACCTGTCCGGATTTGTTGGTTAAACTGATGATAATGTTGTTGAAAGTGGCGTTGATGTGAGCATCTCCAAAACTGTCAACCTTTACCACTCTTTTTTTCGCAGCTGCCTTGGCGCTGGTTTGTTGTTGTGCTTTAGCCATAATTTTTTTAAATAGGTACTCAAAATTTCTGTCAGTCTTTTCAGACCCTGCTCAATCCTTGCCTGCACCTGGTTTCTGGCATTGAACAGCTGTTTTGGTGCATATATATAAATAGGCAGTGTTTGCACACTACCCTATTTATTACTTCTTAGGCGCCTTCTTCTTACCCGCAACTGTTTTCCTCTTACCCTTTCTGGTACGAGAATTTGTTTTGGTTCTTTGTCCCCTTACAGGCAATCCTTTGCGGTGACGAAGTCCACGGTAACAGGCGATGTCCAACAAACGCTTGATAGACATTTGAACCTCGGAACGAAGCTGACCTTCCACCTTGAATTCATTGGTGATGATGTTTCTAATTGCATTCAGTTCGTCATCATTCCACTGATTTACTTTCTTGTTGTAGTCAATTCCAGCTTTATCCAGAATGTACTGTGCTGTTGCACTTCCAATTCCGAAGATGTACGTGAGACCAATCTCACCTCTTTTGTTCTTTGGCAAATCTATACCTGCAATACGAGCCATATATATTTATCAGTTTTAGCTTTTAAAATCTTTATTAACCCTGACGCTGCTTGAATCTAGGGTTCTTCTTATTAATAACGTATAACTTTCCTTTGCGACGCACAATCTTGCAGTCTGCACTACGCTTTTTGATGGATGCTCTAACTTTCATATCTCTATTTTTTACTCCGAAGAGTGTTGTTTACTTATATCTGAAAATGATTCTTCCCCTGGTCAAATCATATGGACTCATTTCTACTCCTACTTTATCGCCAGGTAAAATTCTGATGTAATGCATCCTCATTTTTCCTGAAATAGTAGCCAAGATTTCATGTCCATTTTCCAACTTCACCTTGAACATTGCATTGCTCAATGCTTCTACAATTGTTCCGTCCTGCTTAATGAGATCCTGTTTGGCCATAGTTTTTGGGAGCGCAAAGATAAGAAAATCAACGTAATTTGAAAAATTAGTTGACATTATTTCGCTGTAAATCAGTCAATTTGTCCTTTAAATTGTAAATAACTGATAATCAATAAAATAACTGATCATACGGAGCTCATCCTGCGATCCCGATTGATAAGATCACATGCCTGGAAACAAAGGGCGTCCGATTTCCCTGAAAGGCCAGGGTACAGCCAATAAAATTACAATCAGGGCAACTGAAAATAACTGGAAGGCTTTTTTGAATTTTTGATCGTCTGGGACAGCCTTTTTGGCGTTTCCGTAAGCCAGGGTGATCAAAACAATGGCAATGATCATCATCACGGGATGCTCCATTTGGTAGAACCTGAGTGTGGAATCTTTCATCATGGAAACCCCCTCGGGTTTCACATATGTAAACAGTCCGAATCTTCCTAGCGTCCACTGATACAACCCCAGCAAAAGAGTAATATGGGCTGAAATCATGGTAAACAACCAGATCTTCTTGTCACCTGCCATAAAGGTTTTGTTGGACTTCCACCCATTGTATGATTTCAAAATCGATACAACCAAAAGCACCAAAATGATCCAACGCAACAAATTATGCAGATGCAATAATCCTGTTTCCATAAATTGATTTTTATTTGATCAAATGTAAAACAACCTCCTCAATTTTGATCAAGCTTTCTAACTAACTTGCAGCATGCCTCCTCTCTCCTTTCAGATTGAAAAAAAGGATCCTCACTCAAAAGCCAGAACTGGCAGAATTGCAACCGATCACGGCACCATCGAAACGCCCATTTTTATGCCAGTTGGAACGGCCGGAACCGTCAAAGCTGTGACGCAACAACAACTAAAGGAGAATGTAAACGCAGAGATCATTTTAGGAAATACATACCATCTCTATTTGCGCCCTGGCTTGGATGTATTAAAATCAGCCGGCGGATTGCACAAGTTCAATGGTTGGGATAAACCAATTCTTACCGATAGTGGTGGATACCAGGTATTCTCACTTGCGTCGAACAGAAAGATCAGTGAGGATGGTGTTGTATTTCAAAGCCATATCGACGGCTCCAAACATCTTTTCACACCTGAAAAAGCAGTTGACATACAACGTGTAATAGGAGGCGATATCATCATGGCATTCGATGAATGTCCACCTTACCCCAGCGAATACAAATATGTGAAAGAATCTATGGAACTCACACACCGTTGGCTGGACCGTTGTTTTGAGCAGTTCAATCAATTAGAGGGTCTCTATGGATACAATCAAAACTTATTCCCCATTGCACAAGGAGGTACAGAAAAAGATCTCCGGAAAGCATCTTGTGAATACATCGCATCCAAAGATGCTGTTGGAAATGCGATTGGAGGATTGAGTGTAGGAGAACCCACAAATCTCATATATGAATACTGCGCATGGTCTTGCGAACACCTGCCAGAAAACAAACCCAGGTACCTGATGGGTGTTGGAACACCACAGGATTTACTGGAATGCATTTCCTTCGGTGTGGATATGTTTGATTGTGTAATGCCTACAAGAAATGGAAGGAATGCGATGCTCTTCACTTCTGAAGGAATCATCAATATCGATAACAAAAAATGGGAGTTTGATCATTCAGTAATTGATCCAATGTTGAATAACAACGTTTCGAATTTTTACTCAAAAGCATATTTGAGACACCTGATCAAAAGCAAAGAAATTCTAGGCCTGACGATTGCAAGCATTCAAAATTTGGCCTTTTATCTTTGGCTTGTCAAAGAAGCAAGAATTCAAATCAACGCCGGAAGTTTTTCAAGTTGGAAAAACAACATTTTACCAGTAATCACCAGAAGATTGTAATGCAACTTTTAGTTACATTCACACAAAGGATCATGCAATGAAAATTACTCTACCTATCCTGCTTCTGCTCACAATTTTCTCCCTTTCCAGTTTTGCACAGGACAAATCACTTTTCGAAAAACAACTGTTTATATCTGGAGAGGATACACTCCCCTGCAGAATTCTCACTCCAATGAATTTCGATGCAAACAAAAAATATCCATTGCTGATTTTTTTACACGGTGCTGGAGAAAGAGGAAATGACAACGAAGCACAACTTACATGGGGAGCTGATTTATTTCTTGATTCACTGCACCGAATGAAGTTTCCCGCGATTGTAATTTTTCCTCAATGTCCTGCAAATGATAAATGGTCTGAATACAGCAAAAACTCGCTAAAAGACAGCACGGGCTATGAGTTTTCTGACGCAGCTGCCATCAGAAAACCACTCAAACTTGTCAGCGATTTCATTGATACACTTTTGCAGTCAAATCAAATTGATAAAAAAAGGGTTTACATAGGGGGATTGTCGATGGGTGGATTTGGAACACTTGAATTGTTGTGGAGGAAACCACAAACATTTGCCGCTGCATTTCCTATATGTGGTGCAACGAATCCAAACAAACTAAAAGAATACCGAAAGAATCTACCGATATGGATTTTTCATGGTGAGAAAGATGCTGTCATCAAT
>JBEAYH010000158.1:0-2576 GCA_041159435.1 Bacteroidota bacterium
CCTTTCATGACGGGGCTTTCAGACTATCGATTGAAACAGGAAAAAAAATGATCCCAGCCATTATTCGTGGCACCAAAGAAATGCTTCCCACCAACAAAACGCTTTATTTCTGGCCTGGAAAAATCTCCATGCAATTTCTTGAACCGATTGATCCAAGTAAATTCCATGATTTGAATGCATTGAAAGAACATGTTTATAAAATCATGTACGATGAATATACCCGCTATTGAGTATAAAAATATCTTGTGCGATTGATTTTGAGATCCCGCAGAATACCTGATTTTGGACTGATGCTGATATTGAAAAACTTGTACACTCCTACTGGTGTAATATTGATCGACAGTTGCCAACAATGCAAATCACGTGTAACAAATGTGGTGAGAGATTGAATCCTCATGGTATTCAAATCATAATAACCATTTGCGCCTACTTTCCATTTGGGTGTCAGACTGAAATCACCATTGAAATTGATGCTCGAAGTAAGTTCGGTTTTATATGTGTAATCTTTTTGAAGAAGTTGTGTGAAGCTCAATGAATAACTCATGCTCAATGTCCACGGTATACTGAAATCTGTAAACTCTGCGGGATTCCTTCTCACATAATCCAACTGCTGCTGAATCTGATCGTTGGTGAGGTTTTCATTCTGACTGATCTCTGAGACCAAAGGCTTTTTGTCGTCTTTTTTCTTGCTCTGCAAACTGGTTGAAATGTTTAGATTGCCGTTGACGATTCTTCCCATGTTGAATTTTCCACCCTTCCATGCGAGTTCATTGATCCTGTATCCGGTTTGTGGATTGGTCTTGTATGGATCCAGTGTTGCATTGGCAGTGATGTTTATTTTATCAAACAAACTGCTTCTCGCATAAATATTCATGGTGGAAAGTTTGAATGAATCTGCCAAGAGATTGTATCCACCTGTGATACCAAAACCATCCAACAATTTAATTTTTTTGATCTCTGCTTCTCCTGTATCTGATTTTACCCTCGCTTTCATCTCTAAATTGTTGTCGATGCCAAACCCAATGCCACCATACCTTTCAGCGCTGAATGGCCCGAAAATACTTCCATCAAAAACCGAGAGAGGAAGTTTATCCCCCCGCTGATTGATCTGCTGAATGGAGTAAAACGGCTTCATCAAATCAGGCTTGTAGTTGATGGAGAAGAGTGGACGCATAACGTGTCTGATGGCTTGTACCGTTGATGTAGCTTTTTTGGATTGATAGGTGCCAAAGAAGGCAGTGCTGACTGAAAATCCCATGGTGATTTCCCTTGCTGCAAAAAATCCTTTTTCAATAGATGTATCCAATTTATTGGTTGTGTTGTTCCAGGTTCGGTTAAACTTTTGTGCAAACCAATTTTCTTTGAAAGAAAAATTGGGCGCTGCCTGAAAGGGTCCCAATGAGGGAAGCGATAAGATAATTGGCACATTGTGCGATGCACCCCATTGAAAAGTATCAATCAATTGTTTGAACTTGAAAGCAGTGTCGTAAAAAGTAATTTGTCCACGGTAATTGCCAGTATATCCAATTCCCAATTTCTCATACCACTTTGATTGTCCAACAGATTCCTTGGGTTGAAATGGATAAATGGTATTCATTACAAAAGTGATATCGGGGAGGTTGAGGTTTACGAGTTTGGTAGATGTATTTTGGTTATGGCTCAAATTCATGGCGAGGTTAAAAGGTGTTCCATTCCAAATTTTCTGATATGAGATGGTGGATGTAAGCTGATTGGTGAAATTCATGGGTTGCATGTAATTCCCCGCTCCTGCCATGTTACCTGTAAATCCGGGATTGACCAATGCGCCGTTGGGAACCAAGCGGAGGTACTTGCTGCTTCCTGCATTCACACTCGCATTGAAAGTAACACCCGGACGAGCTTTGCTGTCCATGGAATGGGTCCAGGTAACAAAAAAACTTTTATTATTGCTGTAATCAGGATCATTCTTGAAAGCAAACTTTGTGTTCTGCAAACTCAGATTGAATGTTCCATTGTATTGATATCTTTTTCTGTAAGTAGGAGAAAAATTGGCACGCCAGGATCCGTAAGAATAAATATCAAACCAAACTTTTGCATCCACATAATCATTGATGGCTCTGTAATAGCCCAAACCTTCCAATCCCAATCCAAAATTTTCATTGACTGTAAATTGCGGTGGCAGAATCCCTGATTGCCTTCCTTTCTGCATTGGAAAAATTCCAAAAGGGAGATAAATGGGAATAGGAACATCTTCAAATTCAGGATGTACCGGACCGGTTACGACAAGTTTTTTGTTGATGAATTTGGCTTTGCTGAAACGAAATGCAAAGTGAGGCGTATCTAAGTTGCAGGTAGTAAATCTTCCTTTCGACGCAAAGAAAGTTTCAGCATCATACTTTTTTACTTTTTCTGCAAAATTGAAAAAATCAGATTGCTGAAAAAAGGAGGCATAGGTCATGCCCCGCTGTGTCTTGAAATTAAACCTGATGCTATCACTCACCGTTGTTGATTCAGCCTGTTTGAGTTTGGCCATTCCTTCCACTTTTCCGGTTGAATCCTTGGTCATTTTTGCATAAACAAATTGAGTCTCCTGATCA
>JBEAYH010000204.1:0-10507 GCA_041159435.1 Bacteroidota bacterium
GAACAGGATATTGAAATCCCCCGGTTAATCCAGGCACCTTCCCAATAGCAGCACTCATTTTGTTCGCCAATTCATCGTAAGAGTCAGCACTGGTCCACTTTTTTTTCTCTTTTAGGTTCACAATGATATCGGTCATTTCGATTGGCATGGGATCCGTAGGAATTTCACTTGCTCCAATCCTGGTCACGATTTTTTCTACTTCAGGGAATTTTTGCAGCTCTGCAACTGCTTTTTGGGTTGATTCAATGGTTTCACCTAAAGAAGCTCCCGTAATTAATTTTGCATCAATTGCAAAATCACCTTCTTCCAGTTCAGGAATAAACTCTCCTCCTAAACGGGATGCAACAAAAATTGAAATGATGAAGAGCGACAAGGCAGCCAGCACAATTTTTTTGGGATGATCAATGAGGCGGCTCAATGCATGCTTGAAAGAGCCCTGTAATTTATTCATCCATCTGTCTGAAAAACCATCATCATCTGACAGCTTTTTACTCAGCATCCAACTTGTCATCATCGGCACATATGTCAGGGAAAGTATGAATGCCCCTATCAATGCAAATGCCACAGTCTGTGCCATTGGTTTGAACATTTTACCTTCAATACCTGTGAGACTTAGAATGGGTATATAAACAATTAAAATAATGATCTGACCAAAAACGGCTGCTCCCATCATTCTTCCTGCAGATTGCTCAACCGTGCTATCCATTTGTGATTGTTGCAGGAGCAATCCATGTTGTTTATTGCCATGAAGCCGGTGCAATACAGCCTCGACAATAATTACTGCCCCGTCAACAATGAGTCCAAAATCCAATGCCCCCAAACTCATGAGGTTTCCGGAAACACCAAAGAGGTTCATCATTCCCACTGCAAAGAGCATTGCCAATGGTATTACGGATGCAACAATGAGACCTGCCCGCAGGTTGCCTAGAAAAAGCACAAGTATCAATAAAACGATCAAAGCACCTTCGATCAAATTTGTCTGGACAGTACTCAGTGTACGTCCGACCATTTTTTTTCTATCCAAAAAGGTTTCAACTTCAACACCTATAGGCAATGTCTTTTTGATTTGCTCCATGCGCGCTTCTATACCCTTGATTACTTGAGATGCATTTTCGCCTTTGAGCATCAATACTACTGCACCAGCAACTTCTCCCTGATCGCGGTATGTCAAGGCTCCATATCGAATAGGACTCCCGATGCGAACATTTGCAACATCTCTCACGTATACTGGTGTGCCTGCTGCGGACTTGGACACATATATGTTTTCGATTTCTTCAATATTTTTTGCCAATCCCTCGGTTCTGATAAAAAGAAGAGCGGGACCTTTTTCGATGTAGGCAGCACCAGAGTTTTGATTGTTTGATTCCAACGCATTAAAAACATCCCTTAATGTGACACCAATTGCTTTTAACTTCACTGGGTCCAAGGCCACTTCATATTGCTTCAGCTTGCCTCCAAAACTGCTTATATCTGCTACACCTGGCGTTCCAAGAAGTTGACGCCTGATGATCCAATCCTGGATTGTTCTCAATTCCGTTAAATCATATTTGCTTTCGTATCCTTTTTTGGGACGAACTACGTATTGATAAATTTCTCCCAAGCCAGTTGTAACAGGAGCCAATTCAGGTGAGCCTGCTTCTTTTGGAATCTCATCTCTTACCAAGATCATACGTTCACTGACCTGTTGTCGGCACCAGTAAACATCTCGGTCATCCTCAAAAACAATGGTAACAACCGACAGACCAAATCGCGAAATAGATCTGATTTCTTTGAGTCCGGGTATATTGGATGATGCCTGTTCAATCGGAAACGTAATAAGCCGCTCAACCTCCAAGGATCCCAAAGTAGGTGAAACTGTTATCACCTGAACCTGATTGGATGTAATATCAGGAAGTGCATCCACCGGTAATCGCATCAGTTCGACCACCCCCCAAATGATCCAGGCCAGTGTGAGCAGTCCAATAACTAATTTGTTTCTTACGGAAAAACGAATGATGGCATTGAGCATGATCCTATCTAAATGGTTCAGGAGTTAAATTCGGCTCAATCAAACTGCAAAATGGATGATAAACAGGAGTCCAATACACATTCAATTCAACCTGCCTAAATGTACAACTTTAGGTTATATTATTGGATGACTTATTTACAGCAATCTTTCTTAACAAACAGACTACCTATGTAGGTTAAAATCTTCTTTAAAACAGTAAGCATAAAAAAAAGTCCGACATTTGTCGGACTGTAAAATTAATTATTTTTTCTCTGCTCCTTTTCTTGGATATTGGCAGCATTCCGCAAGGTTTGCATAGGCATCTGAAGGGGCAGTGATGTCTTGTGTATCATACCCTGCATTGGCGATGGCCTGCTGGATTTTTTGGATATCCGTCTTTTTCTCTTTGAATTCAACACTCAAGACTTTGGAATCCTTGTTCCAATTTGCAGATTTTGCACCCGCCTTGATTGCAGCTGCTTCAATTGTTTTTTTACAAGAGCCGCAATTGCCCCAAACTTTGATCTCTTCTGTTTTTTGAGCAAAACTGCTTAAGCAGAAAAAAACTGTCATGGCTACGAACAGTCCGATGTATTTCATTTTCATAACAAATAGTTTTATGTTACAAATGTAATGCAGATCCAGTGGAAGTGCAAGAGCAACAATCAATTTAACATTTCGATTAATTCACAAAATTCCAAAAAACACCTAACCTGAAAACCAATCCCGGTGTAGGATACAGCGGTGCCGCAAAATTGTTCTGCTTGAATCCAAATCCATATTGTCTGGTAGCTGTATTTAGGTTTTCCAGCCGAACGAATCCCGAAAAGCTTCTTATTCTGAAATTGTTATATATATGAATATCAGGACGATTGTTGATTATTTCAGATGACTGATAAAAAAACTGTCCATTCACAGGCGAATAGCCATCTGCATAATAAGCACTGTGGTATCGCACTTCAACGCCAGAAGCCAATATGAGGTTCCTGAAAGGTTTACCCTCATAGCCTATCCTGTTTCTTGTAAAGAAAGACGGAAGATGAACCGGGGCATTGGTCGGTATAGACTGAACATATGCTTCTGCACTCCACTTGAAATTTCTGTAAAGCCTTATTTCCTTCATTAATCCTGCTCTTAGCAATTGAAAAACTGAATTATATTGATTCACATCAACATAGTTTTTCATGTATGTATAATTGGATACCAAGAAATAATTGAATTGCAGAGTTGCATTGATTTTTTTCAGATAAAGCAACCCATATAGATTGGAAATATTTTCATCCGCCAGAGAAGTTTTGTATTTCAGCGGAAAGGCAGTTGGATATTTGTATATATAAGAGGGTGTTCTATTTGCATTCTCAAATCCAATTTGCAGATTGCCAATATTCGCACCCAGCGATCGCTGGAGATGGGCTTTGACCGCATAATTGCCAATATCCCTACCTGCTGTTATAAACTCCCCATACAGCAGCATATCCCATTTTTTATTGCGTGTGAGGTTCCGGTATTCTCCATGCAACAGAATGTTTGCAAAAGGGTCATTGTGCACCCCAGAAGTATTGCGGTATTGAAGCAAGCTGATACCTGCCTTGAAAAACTGCAAGAGATTTTTAGCATCTGGAAATTGGATGATCGAAAAATCATTTTTTAAAGCAGTGTTTTTCATGGAGAATTGTACCGTATCCGGCAATTGGGATATTCCATAGTTCAAGCTGTAAAACTCTGCAGCGCCTGCAGGTTGCACATCAAGGTATAAATTGGAATGACTAGAAGATTCGATGGTGTGTTCAAGTCTCAGTCTTGGTAAATAATATCTGATGACAGTAGAGTCCGTGACAGCAGAGTCCTTTTTACCAAAATCAAATTGATGTCGGTACAATAGATGCCTGTTTGAATACTTATTGCCTGTCAGCAGATTCACTTTGAAAAAATTTCTCGAACTATAAATGGAAGGTGCGAGATTGGTTGGGATATTGAAGCGATCGTTGTAAGCAGGATTTTCATTGACCAAGTATGAAGGATCTTTGATTCCTCCATTTTCTGAAGACTGCAATGCATTTGAAACAATGATCAAGTATGCATGATACCTTCTGTTCTTTGATGTATAATCGCTGTTAAAACGAATATTATTATGACTAGAGTTTTGAGAATTGAAGGTCCCAGGCGCAGTAATCAATCTGTATTGAGCAACTACATTCCAGTCCGGTGAAATATTCTGTGTATGCAAAACACTGATTTGTTGCTCTGCCTTGCTTCCGACCAGGTATCCCAGCTCCGTATATGCCTTGGTCGTATTCATGAACCTTGACTCATGAATCGTAAAAGCAAATGGATCCAATGCATGAAATCCACCATCCCAACCAATGCCTCGCATGGGATTGAACAACATTGAGCGAGTGGGATTTCCATTGTAACCAATATTGGCAAGCCAGGGCTTGAGTGGAACCCTTCTGTAAAAATCATTGATACTTGAATCGAAGGTCAGGTATTTGGCAGTATCCAAATATTTAAACTGCACGTTGACAGAATCTGCAGCAAAATTTCTTTTCTCAAAACTCAACGAATCACTTCCTCCGCCGGAAGCCGGACGCATACCGCCGCCACTCATTCCTCCCATGTTTTGCATCCTGCGCATCATACCAGGCATCTGAGCATTTACACGAAGAGCCACCATGAAAAGCAGCAACGTACATGTTAAAATAACTAATGATTGGGTTTTATTCATGTAGCCTTGATGCATCAAATTTATGAGGCATGATTGAATGACTGAATCATGGATTTTAAAATGAGTGTTAAAATAGGCGCAGATGCATTGGCAGCTTCCAGCACATCTTTGTGTGAGATGATATTTTCTTCTTCACGAATCCCTATATCTGTAATTACACTGATGGCAAAAACCTGCATGCCTGCATGCACAGCAGTGATCACTTCCTGCACCGTACTCATCCCAACAGCATCTGCGCCGAGATGATGAATCAGCTTGTATTCTGCCCTGGTTTCAAAGGAAGGTCCAGTTACACCAAAATACACGCCCTCCTTCAATTCAAATCCATGTTGTTTCGCTATGTTATGTGCCGCTGCAATGAGCTTTTTGGAGTAAGGCTCACTCATATCTGGAAATCTGGTGCCGAGCTCTTCTATGTTCTTTCCAATCAAGGGATTTACAATGGCAAAGCTGATATGGTCTTTGATCACCATCAGATCACCAACTTTGAAATTGGTATTGGTTCCGCCGGCAGCATTTGTAATCAGCAAATGCTTGATGCCCATTTTTTGCAAAACGCGTATGGGAAAAACAACTTCCTGGGTACTGTAACCCTCATAATAATGAAATCTTCCAGAGAGTGTGACGATAGACTTCCCTCCAATCGAACCTATCAACATTTTTCCACTGTGTCCTTCAACTGTTGACACCGGGAAGTGGGGAATGTTCGCATAATCGATTTCCAGATCAATTTTCATTTCTTCGGTAAATCCACCCAATCCACTTCCCAGGATGACCCCTATCAAAGGCTGATCAGAACATTTTGATTGAACATATGCTGCTGCCTCACCGATCCTTTGCAAAAAATCCATTGTATTGTTTATTGTATTAATAATCTGAATAGGGACGCGCCTTGAGGAAGAGTGTCACATTTTTGCTAACAGTTTTCTCATACTCTTTTTTGGAAGAAAGTTCTTTCCACTGTGGGTCATTAGAGAACGTCTTCCAATGTGCATCTCTGTCTTCCTTGTTTTCAAAACTCGTCATGTACATCAGGTTGGGCATGGTTGGTCCGCTGATCACCTCTCCATAAAAAATAGCATTGAAGTTGAGCCTTGCGAATAAATCAATCTCCCCTCCCTCATTGAACATTTCAACTTTCTTTCTGTAGCGTTTTTCAGTAGGACCCTCATAACTTCTTAATTCATAAACCTTGTCTTCAAAAGAGCTCTTCAATTTAGGCAACGTGAGTGTTGGAGAAAATCTGAATCCTTCAATGATATAGGTCACAATCCGGTCATAGGGAACAGCCGAGGGATCTGCATCTAGGTAAGATGCTCCTTTTTGCGTTGCTTCCGGATCACTGAACAATGCATTGTTGATAGCTGGAATTTCATCCAAGCGTTTATATGGAATCAATACATAGAGTTTTTTTACTACTGAGGTATCGTTGGACCTTCCTGTGAATGCACCAATATACTTGATCCCCTTTCGATGCATGAAAGGAATAAAGGCATCTGCTAAAAACTGATCAATGACTGCTTCTTGTTGCTTGGTTTTATACTCGTAAACTTTCAATTCATAAAAATTTTTCGCTTTTTTGGATTGACCAATAACCGACAAAGAAATCAGCAAAGACGCAAAAAATACAGCTATTCTCATAACAGTAGGTTTGTGCCAAAGTTATCGATTCTTTACTGAGTTGCCTATCACTTGCAGTATCTTTGCGGGATGCATTTTGTAACTGTTGAAAAAATCGGTAAAGCATATGGCATCAAACCACTTTTCAGAGGCATCAGTTTCCATATCAACGAAGGCAACAAAATTGCGCTGATCGCCAGAAATGGCTCGGGTAAATCCACCCTCTTGAATATCCTGGCCGGCAAAGAAACTGCTGACGAAGGAACAGTATGGATCCACAAAGAAGTAAAGGTTGTCTTGTTTGAACAGGACCCCATTTTTGATGAGTATTCCAACGTTTTGGACAATATTTTTTCCCACCATCATCCGGTACTGGATGCCATTAAAAAATATGAAGCAGCCGAAGATACCGGAGATGCGGAACTGATCACAAAGGCGATTGTGGAGATGGATGAAAAAAATGCATGGGATTTTGACGCAAAGGTCAAACAGATATTGAGCAAACTGAACATCCATCAGCTTGATCAACAAATCAAATTGTTGAGCGGTGGACAAAGAAAAAGAATTGCGCTGGCCAAGACCCTTATAGATATTGGATTTGAGCATCAACACTATTTGTTGATCATGGACGAGCCAACGAACCACCTTGATGTTGAAATGGTGGAGTGGCTGGAAAACTATCTTGACAAAGAGAACATAACACTCCTGCTGGTAACACATGACAGGTATTTCCTGGACAATGTATGCAATGAGATTTGGGAACTGGACAATGAAAAGATATATACCTATAAAGGTGATTATGAAAATTACATAGAAAAGAAAGCAGCACGCACCGAAAGCGAATTATCCAGCATAGACAAAGCCAGAAATACTTACCGGAAAGAGTTGGAATGGATGCGAAAACAGCCAAAAGCGAGAACCACCAAATCGAAAAGCAGGCAAGATGCATTTTATGAGATTGAAAAAGCAGCAAAACAAAAAATCGAGGACAAGCGCATTGAACTCCAAATGAAAATGAATCGTCTTGGAGGCAAGGTTGTCGAGATGAAAAAAGTGTATAAAAGTTTTGGTGATAAAAAGATATTGAACGGCTTTGATTATACATTTAAAAAAGGTGAAAGAGTCGGAATCATTGGCAAAAACGGTGCGGGAAAGTCAACTTTTGTAAACATCCTGCAAGAAATTGAAGAAGCTGACAGCGGAAAAATCAACATTGGTGAGACGGTGGTTTTTGGATACTATTCACAACAGGGATTGATCCTCAAGCAGGATATGCGGGTAATTGAGTATGTAAAAACAATTGCTGAAAGTTTCCCTTTGGCAAAAGGCGGATCATTGAGTGCTGCCCAATTCTTGGAATTGTTCTTATTCAGTCCGGATCAACAATACAGCTTTATCAGCAACCTAAGTGGTGGTGAAAAAAGAAGACTTCAATTGCTCACCATTCTTTTTAAAAATCCCAACTTTCTCATTCTCGATGAACCCACGAACGACCTTGACTTGCCCACATTGAATGTATTAGAAAACTTTTTATTTGAATACCCAGGTTGTCTGATGGTCATCAGTCACGATCGATATTTCATGGACAGGATTGTTGATCATTTATTTGTATTTGAAGGTGAGGGTGTAATCAATGACTTTCCTGGAAATTATGCAACATACAGAGTCGAGAAGGAATTGAATGAAAACAAACATATTACTCCTGCTGTAGCCTCAAAACAAAAATCGATTGAACCTGCCCCTTCAAAAAAGAAAGCAGGCTTTAATGAAAAAAGAGAATTTGATTTACTGACAAAAGAATTGGAAAATCTGAACAAAGAAAAAGAGCAGCTCGCTCATCAATTATCTACAGACAATTTGGAGTACCAGCAACTGCAGGAACTATCAGAACAATTTAAAAGGGTTTCAGATCAAATAGATCAAAAAGAATTGAGATGGCTTGAACTGAGTGAAATGATCTAATGCGCAGCTCTCTTCAAGCGATCGTTGATCGCTTTTCCAATACCTATATCCGGCACCAATTCTGCCAGGATGATTTCAATATGCTTTTCATCCATTTCCCTCATTGCACTGAACAATTTGGATGCAGCTTCTGCCAAATCTCCCTTGCTCGATAAAACAATTTGAGGATGCTCAGTAATGTATGAATGTTGAAAAGAGATGACGCCAAAATTTAAATGTCCGTATTGGGTCATCATTTGATGAATATCGCCGATCAGCAGTTTTTTAATTGTCGCATAATGGCTCTTTAATTGTCCAGGAGTTTCTGGTGCATCATGTGTAATTGAAATCTTGACAGGCTTGCCCAATACATTTTCAATTTCCTCAACAGCTAGTCCACCTAAACGATGCACGATGACCTCTCCATCTTTGAAGCCTACAATGGTTGACTCTAATCCAACAGCAGCATTCCCTCCATCCAAGATATAAGGGATTTTATCATGCAACCCCTCATATACATGTTGTGCAGTAACCGGACTGACATATCCCGATGGATTGGCACTGGGCGCTGCCAGTGGAAAGCTCAATTGAGAGAGCAATTCAAGTGTAAGCGGGTGATCTGGAATCCGGACTGCGACATATTCACTGCCTGCAGTGGTAATATCTGGAATTCTTTTATTTTTTTTGAGCAAGCAGGTAAGCGGTCCAGGTGAAAATTTTTGCATCAGTTGTATACATTCAGCTGGAAGCTGCTCAACATACATTTTCAGCTGATCGATGTCTGCAACATGGATGATCAATGGGTTGAATTGGGGACGATTTTTAGTTTCGTAAATTTTTGTGACCGCCTTTACATCCAAGGCATTTGCGGCAAGTCCATATACGGTTTCAGTTGGAACAGCAACCAGCTCCCCCAGCTCCAACCATTGCTTGGCCTTTGAAACATCCTTCCCAATCTCAGTTGTATACATAAAAAATGCCGCAACAGTTGTTGCGGCACAAAGTTATCAGATTGTTAGAGAATTAAACTTTTGATTTTTCCTTCTTCTCTGGCAACTGCTTGATGTTAAAGATAATTTTTTGATTCTCTTTATCAAGGTCAGCTATCATCACATCACCTTCTTTGATGCTCATATTCAGAATCTCTTCTGCGAGCGGGTCTTCCAAATATTTTTGGATGGCCCTGTGCAGTGGTCTTGCTCCAAATTGTTGGTCATACCCTTTATCGGCAATGAAATCCTTGGCCTCACTGGTCAATTCAAGTGTAAATCCAAGTGAATTCAGTCGCTTGAGCACACCCTTCATCAGAATATCGATGATTTGGAAAATATGCTCTTTTTCAAGGGAGTTGAAGATTATAACATCGTCTACCCTGTTGAGAAATTCTGGTGAGAAGGTACGCTTGAGGGCTTTTTCGATAACGGCCTTGTTGGCTTCTTCCGCATTTGCCTGACGGGCAGAAGTGGCAAATCCAACTCCATCACCAAAATCCTTCAATTGACGAACCCCAATATTAGAGGTCATGATGATCAATGTATTCTTGAAATCAACTTTGCGTCCGAGTCCATCTGTCAATTGACCATCATCCAACACCTGCAACAGTATATTGTAAATATCTGGATGTGCTTTTTCAATTTCATCTAGGAGGATGACGGAATAAGGTTTTCTTCTTACCCGTTCTGTAAGCTGACCACCTTCTTCGTATCCAACATAGCCGGGAGGAGCACCAATCAGTCGGCTTACGGTGAACTTCTCCATGTACTCACTCATGTCAATGCGAATCAATGCATCTTCAGAATCGAACATGTTTCTGGAAAGTGCTCTTGCAAGCTCCGTTTTACCAACACCAGTGGGACCCAGGAAAATGAAGGTTCCAATTGGTTTTTTGGGATCCTTCAATCCAACCCTGTTGCGTTGAATGGCTTTCACTACTTTGGAGATGGCATCATCTTGTCCAACTACCATGCCTTTCATATCGACTGACATGTTGCGAAGTTTTTCTGTCTCTGCCTGTACCATTCGCTTGACTGGAATTCCCGTCATCATGCTCACTACTTCAGCAATATCTTCTTCAGATATAGGATAATGTTTGTTTTTAGATTCTTCCTCCCAAGAGTTTTTGGCGGTTTCCAATTCCTCTTGAAGTTTTTTCTCTCTGTCTCTCAAACTTGCAGCCTCTTCAAAACGCTGACTCTTGACGACTTTGTTCTTTTCAAGCTTGATATCTTCAATCT
>JBEAYH010000041.1:0-6130 GCA_041159435.1 Bacteroidota bacterium
ACAACAATATTGGCTCATCTTCATCCCCATTTGTATACAACAAAGAAAAAATTTACTACCCATGTACACATGAGGAAGCTGAAAAAGCATTGGAACTTTTTATCAATGAAAAGCTTGACCTATTTGGCATCTACGAAGATGCCATGTTGACGAAAGAGTCGACTTTGTTCCACAGCGAATGAGTCCACTGCTCAACATCGGACTTCTCTCGCCGCAGGAATTCATCGAAAAATTATTGGCAGCATATAAAAAAAAGAAAGTCCCCATCAACAGCATTGAGGGAATCATCAGACAAATAATGGGCTGGAGAGAATTTGTACAACTCACGTATCAAGCAATTGGTTCGACGCAACGAACAAAAAATTTCTGGGGATTTAAAAACCCAATGCCAAAATCATTGTATGATGGAACAACCGGCATACATCCCATCGATACAACCATTCACAAATTATTGAACAGCGCTTACTCCCATCATATCGAACGATTGATGGTACTGGGTAATTTCATGCTCTTGTGCGAAATCAATCCTGATCATGTATACAAATGGTTCATGGAAATGTACATTGATGCATACGATTGGGTGATGGTGCCAAATGTATATGGAATGTCACAATTCAGTGATGGAGGAATGATCACCAGCAAACCCTATATCGCCGGCTCGAATTACCTGATGAAAATGGGTGATTTTGAAAAAGGAGCATGGCAGGAAACATGGGATGGCCTGTTTTGGCGATTTCTCTCAACGTACAGAAATGTATTTTCGAAAAATCCACGCTGGGCTATGTTGCTCAAAACTTGGGATAAAATGGATGAAATAAAAAAATCTGCTCACTTACAAAAAGCAGAAAAATTTCTAAATAAACTCCACAAACGTGCATAAGTATTTGAAATGATGCAATAAATCGTATTTAAATTGCCGAATATTTAAACGATTGCCATGAACCATCTTCAAGCATCCTATCAGGATGGATTTTTCAACGTAAGCGCTGCGCACGGATTTCTTCCCACCCAACTTCCCCTTGAAGTGCTTCCCGATCGATACATCAAACTGCAGGAAATACTCGACGCAATGCCAGTGGTTCTCCCCAATGGTGAAAATGGACTCCTGCATTTTCCAAATAAAATTGAAGAAGCAGTAGCACAGTTGCCCAATTACATTGATCTGGTAAAAAATGAGACCGACATCAAAATCATTCAGGCGCTCTATCGCGGATACTGTTTTCTCACCTCTGCATTTACATTGGAAACATCGTTTCAACACTACAGAGCAACCGGTAATTACGGAAAGGCCAGAAACATCCTTCCCCCACAGATTTCTCAACCATTGATTCATGTAACAGATCAATTGCATGCATTCCCATGGTTGGATTATCATTATGGTTACTCATTGGGTAATTATAAAATGAAAGATAAAAACGGAGGACTGGAATGGAGCAACTTAGATATGTGTGTAAGATTTTCCGGACAGCCGGATGAAGTTGGATTCATCATGTTGCATGTTGATATCAATCAATTTTCGCCACAACTGGTTGGATCAGTGATGAAGACCTTGAGTGGAATCGAATCTAAGCAAATTGATCAAATAGAATCGGCGTTGGATGACAACATGATCACCTTGAAAAGAATGAATGAACGCAGAAGAGAAATGTGGAAAGCCTCCAGGTGGCAGCACTACAATGATTTCAGGGTATTCATCATGGGCGTGAAGGGGAATGATGAAATATTTGGACCCGGACTCACCTACCAGGGCGTATGGGATGAGCCAAAACAATTTCGCGGACAAACAGGCGCACAAGATGACATCATCCCCATGGAAGATATTTTCAGCGGTGTCATCAATTACTACCCCAAAAATGAATTGACACAATATTTGATAGATCTCAGGGCGTATCGTCCAAAATGCATCCAGCAATTTTTCATAGATCTTGAAAAGACCATGGAAGAGATTCATCCAAACGGATTGATGGGCGCATTAAAAGAGTTCAATAGCTTCAATGGACTCTCAAGGCTATTGGGAATTTTGGAAGAAATTTATTTTTTCAGAAATGGCCATTGGCAGTTTGTTCAAAAATACATCATGGCCAATACGCCATATGCCAAAGCCACAGGAGGAACCCCCATCACCAGCTGGTTACCCAATCAGATAAAAGCTGTATTGAACCAAATGCAGGATGTACTCAATGCAATGTCATCCGTTGAAAACAATGGAGATGCAACTGCCCATGAAATTTTCAAACGACTCCAGCAGACCATTGATCAGAAAAAACAATTGCTGGAAGATCAACTGGCCATGGTGGAAGAAGCACATTTCTCTCCCGACAAAGTTTTCGCCCTGAACGAACGCTATGGGTTGAAAGACGAGCGTCATTGATGAATTTATATCATTAATTTTATCATCAACGCACAACCTACTGTTGAGCGCTGCACCCTTCAATAAATAAATGAAATAGTTTTCCATTGTTCACTTTAATACAAAGGATAAAAAACATTTTTTACCCTGAACGCTATCAGGGATGGGGCAAAGCATCTCGTTATTTCGAGGGATGGTATTTTAAATTGGTCAATCAGACAGGCAGTGAAGCACTTGCAATCATTCCAGGTATCGCCATGGATGAGCAAGGAAACAAACAGGCATTCATTCAAGTGCTGGACGGAAAAAGAAAAACTGCTCATTACCATAGATTTCCTTTTGAAAATTTCCATGCATCAACAAATAGCTTTGAGATTTCAATTGGCAATAATTTCTTTTCATCAGATAGCATCAAATTGGATATTGAACATTTAAATGGCACTCTTCACTTTCATGAAAGAGCCCCTTGGCCAAAATATTTTTTGAGTCCGGGTATCATGGGACCATATTCTTTTGTTCCCTTGATGGAATGCTATCATGGCATTGTAAGCATGAACCATGAGATCACTGGAACTTTGACTTTAAATGGAAATGCAATTGACTTTAACAAAGGAAAAGGTTATCTCGAAAAAGATTGGGGAAAATCATTTCCCTCCTCATACATCTGGCTCCAGACCAATCATTTTTCGGAAGAAAACGTTTCTCTCAAATGTTCTGTTGCTAAAATCCCCTGGATGGGAAGTTCATTTGTTGGATTCATCGCTGGCTTTTGGTGGAAGAATAGGTTGATTCGATTCACCACATACAACCAATCAAAACGCATCAAAACTTTCGCCAATCTTGAATATGTGGCCATTGTTTTGGAGAATGCACAATACCAATTGGATATTTATGCAATGCGAGATGCTCCAACCGCATTGGCATCGCCCATACTGGGTTTAATGGATGGAAGAATTGAAGAAACCATGAATGCAGTTGTACGCGTAAAACTAACAGAAAAAAAATCCGGCAAGGTGGTATTCAATGACAATGGGATACATGCCGGACTGGAAGTTGCTGGTAATATCGAGGAGTTGTTTATTGGTATCTAAAAGCTTGCATGTTGCTAGACAACATACTGCAAGAGCAATACCCCTGCCAATCCCACAACTGCCAGAATGGTCTCCATGATCGTCCAGGAACGCAACGTGTCTTTGACAGATACACCAAAATATTCTTTGTACAACCAGAAACCAGCATCATTTACATGAGACAAAACCATGGAGCCCGCGCCGATGCTCAATGCCAACAGATTGGGATTTACGCCTGTTTTTGTCAGCAGTGGTAAAATAATTCCAGCAGTAGTAATTCCAGCAACAGTCGAAGACCCTGTGATCACACGAAGCATGGCTGCAATGAGCCAAGCAAGTATCAGAGGATTGAATGCATGGTTCAATGCAAAATTCATAACCTCATCACCAATTTTCATCAATTGCAACACTTCTTTGAATGCGCCAGCACCTGCAAATGTCAACAACAATGGAGCAATGTCTTTTACTGCCTCTATCATCCAATTTTGCATTTCACTCCATAAAACCCCTCTTCTAAAACCCAAGTAATACAGAGCAACAATCAATGAAATAAACAGTGCAACGGTAGGATCACCGATCAATGCTATCCATTCATGTTGGAAGAAAGAATTGGTTGCAATCAATAATACTGGAAGCAGTATGATGGATAAACTAACAGCAAATGATGGACGCTTACCGGATTCACTTTCTTGGTTGAAATGCATGGGCTCTGCTGGAATTTTCTTCAAGCTCTTTCCGAATAGCCAACCAGATAACAACATGGCCGGAATAGAGATCACTATTCCCCAACCCAGTGTGGTTCCTATGTCTGCACCTGGAAGATGTGTCACCAAATAATAAGGAGCTGGATGAGGAGGTAGAAATCCCTGCGTAATGGACAAAGAGGCCAACATGGGAATACCCAAATAAACTGGGTTCATTCCTTGTCGCTTGGCAGTTGCAAGCACAAGTGGTGTCAACAACAAAAAAGCAACAGAAAAAAACAGCGGCAGGGAAACGATAAAACCTATGATCATGAATGCAAATGGCAATCGCTTTGGACCGAAAATATGTGTTAGTTGATCCGCTATGACAATGCTCGCATTTGATTTTGCAATGATCTTGCCAATCATGGCTCCCAATAAAATGATGGATACAATTGCTCCAAGTGTAGAACCTATTCCTTTTTGAATTGCCTCCATGAGTTGACCGCCTTTCAACCCATATGCCAGTCCCATGAAAAGGGCAACAAAGAAAAAAGAAAGAAAAGGCTGTACCTTAAAATAGGAAATCAGTATAACCAATATGCTGATGCCAATGAAGAGGAGCGTCCACATAGATTTCCGTTAATAAAAGAAAATGTCTTTCTCTCTTAAAGATATACAATTCAAGAGGTTAAACTTCATCCAAGATCATTTCTGCAAAGTTGTTGTAGATTTTAGTAGATTCAACCAATGATAAATCTTGTTACCATGAAAAAATTCTTTTTTATAGTCACGCTGCTTTGCAGCACAATGACCCAGGCACAGCCAGTTCGTTTGGCAGTTGCAGGTATTTCTCACGGACACAATGCTTGGATACTCGGCAGAAAAAATGATGCAGCAGTTCAATTGGTGGGTATATATGAAACCAATAAAGAATTGGTGAAAAAGATGACGGACAAATATCATCTTGATCCTGATCTATTCTATGACGATATGCAAAAAATGCTTGAGGCGGTCAAACCCGAAGGAGTATTGGGATTCGGAACGACGCTGCAACACCTGAGCGTAGTGGAAGCATGTGCTCCTAAAGGAATTCATGTAATGGTAGAAAAGCCAATGGCAACGACTGTTACGGATGCAGAGAAAATGGTAGCGCTGGCAAAAAAACACAAGATTTTTTTGCTGACAAATTTTGAAACGTCTTGGTATCCAACAACGGATAAATCATTTGCGATGACACGCGATACTATGTTCATGGGACAGATTAGAAAAGTTGTAGTTCATGACGGTCATGAAGGCCCCAAGGAAATTGGTGTTTCAAAAGAATTCTTTGATTGGCTGACCGACCCTGTTCAAAATGGTGGAGGTGCGCTGATGGATTTTGGTTGTTATGGTGCAAATTTGATGACCCTGCTGATGAATGGAGCCATGCCAACTTCTGTAACGGCAGTTACTTCACAATTCAAACCGCATATTTATCCCAAAGTTGATGATGAGGCTACCATTGTTTTACAATATCCCAGTGCGCAATGTATCATACAAGCTTCCTGGAACTGGCCTTTTGCGAGAAAAGACATGGCTATTTATGGCAGCAATGGTTATATCATCACAAAGGACAACAACAATATGAAAGCAAAAGGTAAACTGGGCAATGAGGTTGAATACAAGCTCACACCCCAAGAGACCAATACCTATACAAGTCCGTTTTTATACTTCGCCGACGCCATCAGAAAAAAGATCAGCATTCCGGCATTTGGCACTTATACAATGGAAAACAATTTGATGGTTGTAAAAATTTTAGAGGCAGCCCGCAATGCTGCAAAAACGGGCAAGACCGTACACCTGCAATAACATGCCCAAAAGCAATAAAAAAGAAAACCTGCCGCAAAAGATTTGCAAGTCCTGCAACCGTCCTTTTACCTGGAGAAAAAAATGGGAAAAAGTATGGGATGAGGTGCTGTATTGCAGTGACCGATGCAGGAACAATCGATCTAAAAATTCATCCAAATAACCTCACAAAATAAGGC
>JBEAYH010000067.1:0-3277 GCA_041159435.1 Bacteroidota bacterium
TCAGCAATGGATGGCTGTGCATCAGCAATCCGTTGGTAAGGGAAAGCAGATAGTATTTTATCAAGTCCGTCTTGAGCAATCAGGCTGATTGCGATAAAGCATATAATGAGGGATAGGCTTATTTTTTTCATTGAATCAATTTTGAAATTAAATATTCCAAGGTGCGCGCATAGGTGGATAGATCATTCTGTTTGCTTCATCATCATTGATGAAAGTTTGTGAAACAGGATCAAAGTTGAGCGTTCTTCCAAGCTGCAGCGCGATTTTTCCGAGATTCACAATGGTGCAAGAGCGATGACCATTGCTTTCATTCAATGCAAATGGTGTTCTATATTTTACAGCATCGAGAAAATTGGTCACTTGAGGTGCCGGGTCTGGCATCATGGCCAACTTTTCGTGCAGGTTGGGAATATCAGACTTGAAACCGTTGAATAACTTTCCTTTGGGTCCTTCGATGTAAGCAACATTGGGATCTTTTGCCTCGCCGTCCAGAATGATTTTGCATCCGTCTGCATAGGTGTAGGTTATTTTCCTGAAAGTGCCGCAAGCATCGTAGTGCTGCTGTTCTGCATCCACTTCTACTTTGACAGGACTTGTATCATCCTTTCCAAGAAAGTACTGAATAGGGTCCAGATAATGTTGACCCATATCGCCCAATCCCCCGCCATCATAGTCCCAGTAACCACGAAAAGTTTGATGAGTTCTGTGCAGGTGATATGGCTTGAATGGTGCTGGTCCTAACCAACGGTCATAGTCAAGCGTTGCTGGAACAGGCTGAGGCTCCAATTGGTCTTTCCCCACCCAATAAAACTTCCAGTCAAAGCCAGTGTGTTTGCTGACTGTGACAGTGAGTGGCCACCCCAGTAGTCCGGATTCAACCAATTTTTTGATAGGCTTTACAGTCGTTTTCATTCCGTAAAAATTATCTTCAAAACGGAACCAAGTATTGAGCCTGAACATCCTGCCGTATTGTTTGACCGCTTCAACCACGCGCTTGCCTTCACCAATCGTGCGGGTCATCGGCTTTTCACACCAAATATCTTTCCCGGCTTTAGCAGCGTCGATCGCCATGATCCCATGCCAGTGAGGAGGGGTTGCAATATGAACGATGTCAACTTCTGGAAGCGCAATCAATTCCCTGTGGTCATGAAAAGTTTTTACGCCTCCGCCTATCATGTCTGCAGCTTCCTTCAAATGCAAAGCATCAACATCGCAAATCGCTACCACCCTGGTTCCGGCATACTTGATATGTCCGCGACCCATGCCTCCCACACCGATGATGCCTTTGGTAATCTGATCACTGGGAGGGATATAACCCTTGCCCAGTACATGTCTTGGCACAATAAAAAATCCAGCTGCGATGGCAGCAGTATTTTTCAGAAAATGCCTTCTTCCTTTGTTTGAAAAAGATGTCATATGATAGCTAGTTGAATCAGTTTTAAAGATAACAAATCTAATCATTGAAGTTGAGGGAGAAGTTGATTAAATTGAATAAGATTTATTCACCAAAATTTCTCAGCATGAGAAAAGGCTATGAGAGAAAAACGGAGGCCCTTGCATCACAATCTGAATATATAAGAAGACTTGTATGGAACCTGGTCTTATCCATTCTTCTTCTTTTTGTATGCTTGGCCATTGGCACCATTGGGTACAGGTATCTCGCACCTGCTGAATGGATTGATGCCTTGCACAATGCTTCGATGATATTAAGTGGTATGGGTCCTGTCATTGAAATAAAAATTACCTCAGGGAAGTTGTTCAGCAGTTTTTATGCCCTGTTCAGTGGAGTGGTTTTTATTACCAATATTGGGATCATTCTGGCACCCGCTATTCATAGATTGTTTCATGCCTTGCACATCGATGAAAATGAGGAAAAATGAACAAAGCCGGTCCAGGTTTGTTTCTTTGTCATGGACAACACAAAAACCTACATTTTAGCCGGCAGCAGCAGTGCCATTGCAAAGGAAACTGCTCATCAACTTAGGTTACAGGGACATAAAGTTTTTGAAATCAGCAGGTCAGCATCTGAAAACAATCAACAATTTCAGGTTGACAAATATGAGTTGGGGAGTTTTCCGAAAATAGAGGAAAAGATCCATGGACTCGTATACTTCCCTGGTACCATCAATTTAAAGTCATTCAGCCAGCTGAGCATGAATGATTTTCAGCATGATTTTTCTATACATGTCTTGGGAGCAGTTGCATTTATCAAGTCATACATTCAACTATTAGAAAAAGACGGGAACTCATCCATCATTTTCATCAGCAGTGTTGCCGGTTCTGTGGGAATGCCCTTTCACAGTTCAGTAGCCGTTTCCAAATCAGCATTGGAAGGCTTGACAAAATCCTTGGCAGCTGAATTGGCACCAGGTATTCGGGTCAATGCCATAGCACCCTCACTCGTCAATACCCCACTGGGAGAAAGATTTATCAATACACCGGAAAAACTAAGCGCCATTGAAAAAAGAAATCCAATGAGAAAAGTTGGGGCTCCTGCAGATATAGCGAACATGATCCATTTCCTGCTTTCAGATCAGGCAAATTGGATTACAGGACAAGTGATTGGCGTGGATGGCGGCATGAACAATATCAAACTCTGATTGATGGAAGTTTTTTTGGATCAGGAGCAAATTGCAGGACTTGAAAAGCTTGAGCGAGCAGCATTGGTCAACTCCATTACAGGGTTTAAAAATGCCAACTTAATTGGAACCTTGAATAGCGAAGGAAATTCGAATCTTGCTATTTTCAATTCAGTTATTCATATAGGAGCCAATCCCGCTTTTATGGGATTTATCATCAGGCCTGATTCAGTAGAACGACATACACTGAAAAATATTGAAGAGCGCCAATTCTTTACCATCAACCATGTAAATGAAAAGATGTACAAGCAAGCGCATCAAACTTCAGCAAGGTATCCTATAGAGATTTCAGAGTTTGATGCATGCGGACTGAATCCGGTATTTAAAAATGAATTTCCTGCTCCATATGTGATGGAAAGCAATATAAAAATTGGATTGTCCTTTCAGGAGAGAATCAACATCCAATTAAACGGAACGATATTGGTGATAGGTAAGGTTGTTCAACTGTACTTTCCTGAACATGCATGGTGCCTGGATGGTTTTGTAGACATTGAGAAGGCTGGTACCATTGCTTGCAGCGGACTTGACAGCTATCATCAAACCAATAGAATTGCAAGGCTCTCTTATGCGAAGCCTGATAAAGATCCAGTTGAATTGGAGATGAAATATAAATAGTCATGGCTTATACCGCCATCGCA
>JBEAYH010000102.1:0-4703 GCA_041159435.1 Bacteroidota bacterium
GAAAGACACCATGCAATGTTGGATTGACAGTGTGAAGTACGGCAATAAAAAATGGAAGAAAGATTCATTGACGATTTCTCCTGATGAGCAATTGGGATTGATCAAGCGTTTGTATTTCAAACAACTCCCCTTCAGAGGAAGTGCTCAGGAAGGCATCAAGAAAACGTTGATTGTCGAAAACAATGCACAGTACCAATTGGCTTATCAGAAAAATGATTTGATCTATAATAATAAAAAAATTGCCTGGGTGATGGGATGGATTGAAGAGAATCGCCATGTGTATCCATTTGTGATCAATTACGAAGCACCAATCAATGCCTCAACTTCTCAAATCAGTGATCAGCTCTGCAAAGAGATACTGACCCATATCGGATTTTTTAAAGGGATCATGTAACTTAGTTCACATGCAACTTTACACACCCTCTCTCTTAAGCTATAAAAGACTTCAAACGATTGAAGTCAAGATAGGCGACTTGCTGCTTGGCAGCAACCATCCTATCCGTGTACAAACCATGACCACCACGGATACGATGGATACCAAGGCAACAGTTGAGCAAACAATTCGTTGCATTGAGGCCGGGGCAGAGCTCGTGCGCATTACAGCTCCTTCAAAAAACGAAGCCTATAATTTACTCGAGATCAAAAAAGAATTGCGCAAACGTGGTTATACAACACCATTGGTTGCCGATATTCATTTTACTCCCAATGCAGCGGAAATTGCTGCGCGTCTCATTGAGAAGGTGCGTGTGAATCCAGGTAACTACGCCGATAAAAAGAAATTTGAATTCATTGAGTATACAGATGCTGCATACGACGAAGAAATTGAACGTATTAGAGAAAGATTCACTCCTCTTGTAAAAATTTGCAAAGAACATGGTACTGCCATGCGCATTGGTACCAATCATGGTTCGTTGAGTGATCGCATCATGAGCAGGTATGGCGACAGTGCCAATGGAATGGTGGAGAGTGCAATGGAATTTTTGCGCATTGCCCGCGGTGAATCATTTCACAACATTGTGTTGAGTATGAAGTCCAGCAATCCGCAGGTAATGGTACAGGCTTATCGCCTCTTGGTACAAACCATGCAACAGGAATTTGGTATTTGTTATCCTTTACACCTGGGGGTAACAGAAGCGGGCGATGGAGAAGACGGTCGAATTAAATCTGCCATTGGAATCGGAACGCTATTGGAAGATGGAATCGGAGACACCATCAGGGTATCACTTACCGAAGATCCTGAATTTGAAATCCCCGTGTGCAAGGATATTGTAAAGCGATACAATCAACGAAAAGAATCAGCACCTGTATCTGAACAGATCAAATTACCCTATTCACCTTTTGAATACAAAAGAAGAATTTCTCTTGCCGTTGAAAATATTGGCGGCAAGCAGGTACCTGTTGTAATGGCTGACATGGGATCTACAGAAAAACTTACACCAGCACATTTACAAAGCATCGGCTATACATATGATGAGTCCACTGACAAGTGGGCCATCAGTGATGCTGCAGCTGATTTTGTATATACGGGGAATGCGCAAATAGATTTTCATTTGCCGGGCACTTTAAAAAATGTTGTGCATGCATCTCATTGGAAAGAAACCGAATCCAGTTTTCCTCTATTTATGTTGCATGAATTTTATTCAGTGCAAAAGAAAAGCAATCGGATCAATTTTATTTTAATGGATGCGCAAGAGGTAAGGGATGAGGACCAAAGGGGTTTGATGAATTTAAAAAGCGAAAAAAATATTGTTCTCTGTGTAAAGAGTAATGCCGAGAATGCCATGCAGACTGTTCGCAATGTATTTATCAAATTGGCAGCACTTGAAATCTCACATCCCGTAATACTGTTCACAAAAAGCAACAAACATACACCCGATGAACACCTGATTCAATTTGCTACAGAAACAGGAGCATTGTTGTTAGATGGCATGGGGGATGGTATCTGTCTTGGATTTGGAGCTGGAAGTGCAATGGACAACCCAGTTGTGAAAGGCCGCACCTATCTTCCTGTAAAAGACATGTATCAGTTTGCCAACAATACCGCGTTCAGTATCCTGCAGGCGACAAGGACCAGGATATCAAAAACAGAGTACATCAGTTGTCCCAGTTGTGGCAGAACCTTGTTTGATCTTCAGGAAACAACAGCCAAAATACGTTCTGTTACCAATCACCTGAAAGGGGTAAAGATTGCCATCATGGGATGTATAGTAAATGGACCTGGTGAAATGGCCGATGCAGATTTTGGTTATGTCGGCAGTGGTCCGGGTAAAATCACCTTATACCGCAGCAAAGAAATTGTCAAAAAGAATGTTGACAGCGATGTTGCAGTTGATGAACTCATCAATCTCTTAAAAGAAAGTGGAGCATGGGTGGAACCAGCATGATCAGAGCGATCACGCTATCACCTTCATTGATTTTCCAATTTTTACGAAAGCAGCAATGGCCTTATCCAAATGTTCTTTGTCATGTGCTGCACTCAATTGCACCCTGATGCGTGCTTTGCCTTTTGCAACAACAGGAAAGAAAAATCCAATCACATAGATTCCTTCTTCCAACAAGGCCGCTGCCATTTCCTGTGCAACGGTTGCTTCATACAACATGATCGGTACAATCGGATGAACACCGGGCTTGATATCAAATCCTGCTTTGGTCATTTCATTCCTGAAATACTGTGTGTTCCATTCAAGCTTGTCTCTCAGTGCTGTTGTTTCACTCAGTAAATCCAATACTGCGATTGAACCTCCTACAATACTTGGAGCAAGTGTATTAGAGAAAAGATAAGGACGGCTGCGTTGGCGAAGCATTTCAATCACTTCCTTTTTACCACTTGTGAATCCACCTGAAGCTCCACCCAATGCTTTTCCAAGTGTACCTGTAATAATATCAATTTTACCAACCACGCCGCAATGCTCGTGTGTACCTCTTCCTGTTTTGCCAAGAAATCCGGATGAATGACACTCATCAATCATCACAGCTGCATCATATTTCTCTGCGAGCGCAACAATTTTATCTAACTGCGCAATGGTGCCATCCATGCTGAATGAACCATCTGTAACAACAATGCGATTTCTCAGGTGCGCAGACTCTTTCAATTTTGCTTCAAGATCTTCCATATTATTATGGGCATATCTATAGCGCTGTGCTTTGCAAAGTCTGACACCATCTATGATGGAAGCATGATTCAGTTCATCAGAGATGATGGCATCCTGTTCATTGAACAGTGGTTCAAATACACCTCCGTTTGCATCAAATGCTGCTGCATACAAAATGGTATCCTCTGTTCCAAGAAATGCTGAAATTTTTGCTTCCAGCTCTTTGTGAATATCCTGCGTTCCACAAATAAAACGAACAGAACTCATGCCGTATCCTCTGTCGTCTATATATTTTTTCGCAGCTTCAATGATTTTTGGATGGGATGACAGTCCCAGGTAATTATTGGCACAGAGGTTGATGACATCTTTGCCACCCACTTTGATCACTGCCCCCTGTGGACTCTCGATGATTCGTTCTTTTTTAAACAATCCAGCCTGTTTGATCTCTTCAAGTTCTGCTGCTATGCGATGGACAAGCGTTTGATTCATAAATATATCGTTAAAGTGATTTTTTTTGACCGATCTGTAACATTTGCGATCGAAATTCGTATCACAAATATACGTGCCTAACCAAGACTAAATGACTGAGCGGGAATATAATCATTGTGTGGATCAATATGCAGATGGGGCTTACCGCTTCATATTAAAAAATATGCAGGTGCCTGAAGATGCGCAAGATGTAGTGCAGTCAGCTTTTGAAAAAATGTGGAAAAACCACCAGGACGTAAAAATTGAAACAGCAAAGGCTTATTTGTTTACTGTAGCATACAATCAAATGATTGATCATATCAGAAAAAACAAAAGAATGACTTTGGTAGATGAATTCAGCGAGTCTTCAAAAATTGGCTGGTCTAGGCAAACAAATTTGAAAAAAGAGCTCGATCATGCTCTGCAACAACTGACTCCTCTTCAAAAATCCTTGATATTGTTAAAAGATTATGAAGGATATTCTTATGAGGAGATTGGCAGGATTACTTCACTCAATGCAAGTCAAGTCAAAGTTTATTTGCACAGGGCACGGTTACAACTGAAAGAATACATTGGGAAAATAGAAAATCTGATATAAATGATTGATCAAACAAATTTTGAAACCTGGTTCTTCATGTATGCCGACAATGAATTGTCGGCCAATGAAAGATTGCAGGTTGAGGAGTTTGTCAGAGCCAATCCTTTTTGTCATCAATCATTCGAACTGATCAATCAGATCAAGTTTCAACAAGAAAAAATTCAATTTCCTGGTAAAGAGCATTTGTATGCAGAACAAATCGCATTAAATGATATGCATTTTGAGCCGGATATGTCAATTGTTTATCCTTCCAAATCAAAACTTTATAAGAAAGCATCTTTTAAAAAAGAAAATGGTTATATGTCTATGGCCATTGCCGCAAGTGTTCTTTTGCTGATTGGCCTTTTTATTTTATTCAAAGAAGATTCCACCAAAGCTCCTGCTATTCCAATTACAAAGTATAGTTTGGATAGACCAGCTTCCATGTCTAAACCTGAGGTGGTTTCTATTGTTTCAACAACAGCAAAGCATCAATCGAAGAAGCCGGCATCTTTATCCAGTTATCATGCCATTAAAAATATACCTGATGAAGTTCCTGTTGTTGA
>JBEAYH010000121.1:0-4765 GCA_041159435.1 Bacteroidota bacterium
CCCATGTCTCGTTCATTAGAAACCGCAGCGTTCATTGCATCAGCGCGGTCCAGGGGAATTCTGTTTTGAGAGGACTGCATGTTTTCAAATCCATAGGGCACTTTGCTCTGTCCAACCCTGACCCTGAATTCATTTTTCTTGTCGAAGCCGATATCCACATAAGCATCTCTTAATTGAAAGATCTGCAATGTTGTTCCTGTTCTGCTTCCAAAATCTGGTTGTATATAGAAATAAACCCTGTCTGTAAGATTGCCACTGAAAATCAGTCGACCTCTTCTGATGGCAAAACCTCCGTTGTCGCCCCATGATATATCACATTGCTCACACTTCAAGTTCTTGTTTGTCTCAAAAAGCCTATTGTATCTGAACTGAACATATCCTCTCAATGAAATGGTCTCGTACCAAGCTTTTGCAGGCTTTTTTTCCTGAGTTTGAGAAAAGCTTTTTGAGAGAGGAGTCATACAAATGGTAAAAAGGCACAGCAGGGGAACTGTTATTCTTTTCAAGGTAGGTTTCTTTTAATTGCTCCACAAAATTCAACAATAGGTGAGGAGTTGGCCGCATATTTATATTATCAAATTGTTACCAAATTACAATAAAACGCCCCTCCAGGAATGGAAGGGCTTTGCAATTAAAAGCAAATAAGGTTTGAGCCTCATTTTACCTTTGCCTTTCGGCAAAGACAAAAATCGAACTGTAATATGATCGTATGATTACAGTTGTGTTATTCAATTGTAAACTTCATGTAAAACAATCAGAATCTAAGCACTTTTTTGATATGAAATCCTGTATAGAGGATATAAAAATGAAAGAAAGCCAATGCTTCGAAAACCAATATATACCAGGGCCAGTCACCAATGATCAATGGATTGTCGACAATAGGAGGTGCTGATAAATACATGTAATTGGATCCTGTTAGCCAGTTGAATAACCCAATCACGAATACTGCCAATTGGATGAAAACGAAAGCCTGCAGCCAGGACTTCTCTGTGGGTTTGAAACCCCTGTGCCTGATCATAAAAATGCTGGTGAGGAGGAGTCCACCGTGACTCACAAAATATCCGTAAAAAAGATATCCCTCCCTCCCCAAATCAAATTCTGGAGTCAAGAGCGAATGAATTCCACCTGTAATCCCCCAGTAAAAAAGCAAATTGGCAAGTGTTTCATTGTATTTATAATATAGTATGATGGAAAGGAGTCCGCTGATGCCACACAAATGCAGGGGTAAGTTGTTCTTCAAATCCCAAACACCTGATTTCCAGCAGTACCAGTTTTCCAGCAGAAGATTCAGGAACAGCACCAATCCAATGAGCCTCCCATAATTGGGATGTCTGGCGGCCTCCACATAGGTCGGAAGGTTCACCACAAGAAAAATAATCAAGAATACAGCACTGATGCATATCAGCCATTCCTGGCTAAAAGGTTCCATAATGACGTGCTGCATACAGTATTGCTTTGAATGAATATCCGAAAAAATATCCAATCATCCCCGTTCAAATTAAAATGCAGAAGCTATATTGCCAATACTGATGTCGAATAAACTTTTGTTGATATTGCTGGGACTCCTCGCAGCTGGTTTTGGATATGGACAAGCAGTCCCCCTGCAATCCATAAAAGGGAGAATCATTGAACGCAAAATCAATACAGTCATTTCATCAGCTACAATCAAAGTGATTGGTGCTGATGAAAAAACTGCAATATCAGATTCAAGTGGTTTTTTCAGGTTGAACAACATCCCCGTTGGCAGAACTTCCATTGTCATCACCCATATTGGATTCAAACCTGTTGTGCTGAACAACCTTTTGTTGGAATCAGGAAAAGAGCTTGTATTGTCGGTGGAGATGGATGAAGATCTTTCAACTTCACAAGAAATCATCATCAAGTCAAGTCGCAATAAATCCAGGCCCATCAATGATTTGGCAATGGTAAGTGGACGCATGTTCAGTGTGGAAGAAACGCGGAGGTTTGCAGCTGGACTCAACGATCCTGCAAGAATAGCCGCTAATTTTGCAGGCGTGGCGAGTGCGGGAGATGGAAATGGATTGATCATCAGGGGCAATGCACCCAATGGTTTGTTGTGGAGAATGGAAGGGGTTGACATACCCAATCCCAATCACTTTGCCAGAGTAGGTACCTCAGGCGGAGCCATATCCATGCTGAGTGCCCAACTGCTTGCAAATTCTGATTTCATCACAGGGGCCTTTCCTGCAGAATATGGAAATGCACTTTCAGGGGTGTTTGATATCAAGCTGAGAAAAGGAAACAAGGATAAACGAGAACATACTTTTTCACTCAGCACGTTGGGAATTGATTTTGCGACAGAGGGTTATTTCAAAAAAGGCTATGGAGGATCATACCTGATCAACTATCGATATGGATTTCTCACCCTGATGCAAAAGCTGGGTTTTAATATTTCAGATAAACCAACTTCCTTTCAGGATCTTTCTTTTAATATCCATCTTCCGGCAAAAAAACTGGGCAGCTTTTCAATGTTTGGATTTGGTGGACTCAGCAAGCAATACGATGAATTGGCAAGAGACAGCCTCACTTGGATCAACAATCCCTCAACACGAAACAGTTCACTGGATGCAGCAAATGCTGGTGCAGTGGGGGTTTCCCATCAAATCAATCTCGGAAAGAAAATATTGTGGAGATCTGTTTTGAGCAAAAATGGGTATTTGTATCGGGAAGAAGACAGCAGACTAGATAAGTTCAATGGTCCCGTTGTTTTCACAAGGGTCAATAAATTTTCCGAGTGGAATACCCAACTGTCTTCTGTGCTGACATTCAAGGCAAATAAACATCATTTGTTCAAAATAGGTGCCTATTCAAAAGATATTGCATTCAATCTCCAACAAAGAGAAGCAGTCAGCAATGTGCTCAGAGATAAAATCAACAACAACGGATCGACTTGGCTTACCAATTACTTCATTCAATGGAAATGGGATGCATCGAATAAATTTTCGTTTCAGCTTGGAGGACATGGACAGCAACTAGGACTCAATCAATCCAGTGCTTTTCAACCAAGATTTGGATTGCGCTATCAAATTGACAATAGCCAGTCACTCAGCTTTGGATATGGCATGCATGCACAAATCCAGCCCCTCGGTAATTATTTTGCACGTATTCGTGTTGGCAATGATACTGTGATGCCGAATAAAATGCTTGATTTCAGTAAGTCGAAACATTATGTATTGGGATATTCCATTCAGATTGCAAAAGATTGGAACCTGAAAACAGAAGTATATTACCAATGGCTTTATAATATTCCCATTCATGCGCTTCGTACCAGCAATTACAGTGTAATAAATTTGGATGATGACTTCTCCATTGAAACCCTTTCCAACACTGGACTTGGGCAGAATTACGGTTTGGAGTTTACATTGGATCGGTACTGGAATGACCGATTTTATTTATTGAGTACCCTTAGTTTGTATCAATCTGAATACAGGCCCTCAGACAAAATTTGGAGGAGCACACGTTACAACTCCAACAACTCATTTACACTCCTGTTTGGTAAAGAGTGGGTGCTGAAAACAAAACGTCCCTCTTATTTTGGATTAGATATGAAGTTGATTTCTATGGGAGGAGTTCGTGTCACGCCCATCGATCTCGTGCAATCTGCGATCCGCAAAACAACAGTTTCAATTGTATCGAGATACAATGAAGAAAAACTCAGGAGTATTTTTAGATTGGATGCTCAGTTTGAATGGAAAGTTCAATATAAGAAAACCACAGGCAGCTTGATTCTGGGTGTTCAAAATGCTACCAACAGAAAAAATCCAATCAGTCATCGCTACGATGCCAATCAGGGAAAAATTACTTATAACTATTTGCTCGGCAGAATTCCTGTTTTTGGTTACAAGGTTGATTTTTGATCAACTATATCACATCTGAAATTCCTGGGAGATGTTAGATGGATTTCATGAGTGACCTGATGGATTGCAAGAGCGGATCGCTTACGCCTACAACAGGAAGCCTGAACGTATTCTTTGTAATGCTCAGTTCGGAAAGATATGCTTTGATGCCACTGGGATTGCCCTCAGCGAACATGCTGGAGATGAGGGGTAGCATCTTCTCGTGTGCTGGTCTAGCTTCTATAAATTTTCCTTCAAGGCATAATCTCACCATATCAGAAATCAGTTGGGGGTATGCGTTTCCAACCACAGAAATCACACCAATGGCTCCACATGCCATGATGGGCAGGGTGATGCCATCGTCACCGCTGATTACTTCAAATCCCTCTGGCTTTTCCTTGATGATTTGCATGATTTGATCAATGTTCCCAGATGCCTCTTTGGTGGCTATGATATTTTTACATTCCCTCGCAATTCTGAGGGTCGTTGCCACGTTCACATTCATGCCTGTACGTCCGGGTACATTGTACATAATGACCGGCAGGGGAGCGTTGTCATTGATTGCTTTGTAGTGCTGAAAGAGTCCCTCGTTGTTGGGTTTGTTGTAGTAAGGACTCACCGAAAGGATAGCGCTGTACCCTGTCAAATCGAATGTTTTCATGGATTGAACCACAGCCCTAGTATCATTTCCTCCAATACCTGCAACAAGTTGTATCCTTCCCTTATTAAATTGGTTTACAAGGGAATACACTTGTTGTCTCTCTTCTTTATTTAGCGTTGGATTCTCACCGGTTGTGCCCAAAGACACGATATACTCCACACCTCCCTCAATCATATGATTCACCAACTTTTCAAGAGAGACTACGTCGAGATCGCCATTCTCCAAAAAAGGTGTTACAATGGCCACG
>JBEAYH010000126.1:0-10971 GCA_041159435.1 Bacteroidota bacterium
CATATGAGCCAACCAGACGTTCTTTTTATGGGGGAGCAATTGGCATGGTTGGGTTCAACGGTTCATTCAATCACGCCATACTGATAAGAAGTTTTTTAAGTAAAAACAATACGCTTTATTACCAGGCGGGAGCGGGAGTAGTTGCATCGAGTGTGCCTGAACAGGAATTGCAGGAAGTGAACAACAAGCTGGGGGCATTGAAAAAAGCAATTCAATTGGCTTCAACCATTCACCAAAAATAAAATCATACAAGTGCATTCAATGAAATTGCTGGTTCTGGATAACTATGATTCTTTTACTTATAACCTTGTTCACCTTACAAGGGAAATTATAGGTGATCAGGTGGATGTTTACAGGAACGATGAAATTTCCATCAGTGAGGTAGCGGCATATGATAAAATTTTGCTCTCTCCGGGTCCAGGTATACCTCAAGAAGCAGGCATCCTCCTGGATCTGATCAAAACATATGCACCTACACATTCCATTTTTGGTGTATGTCTGGGTGAGCAGGCCATTGGCGAGGCTTTTGGTGCTGAGTTGATCAATCTCCCACATGTATACCATGGCATTTCAACTGAAATACAGCTGATAACTGATATTGCATTGGCCAACAAAGGGAATGATTGGTTCACAGGATTGGATCAGACTTTGGAAGTAGGCAGATACCACAGCTGGGTTGTAAGCAAGGAGGCATTTCCCAATGAATTGGAAATTACTTCAACGGATGCAAATGATATGATCATGTCACTTCGGCACAAAGCATACGATGTGCAGGGTGTTCAATTTCATCCTGAAAGTGTATTGACTCCCAAAGGCAGAAAAATGATTGAAAACTGGTTGGTACCAAAAAATAATACATGAAAAAAGTATTGAACTATTTGTTCGAGCACAGAACATTGTCGAGGGAAGATGCCAGACAGATACTCGTATCTATTGGGAAAGGCGAGTACAATGAACATGAATTGAGCGCCTTCATGACAGTTTACCTTATGCGGAGTATTACATTGGATGAGTTGATGGGATTCCGGGATGCCTTGTTGGAGCTTTCGATTTCAATCGATTTTCAAGGTCGTCAGGTAATGGATGTAGTGGGTACAGGAGGGGATGGAAAGAATACATTCAATATTTCAACCCTTGCGTGCTTCATTATAGCAGGTGCAGGTTTTCCCGTTGCCAAACATGGTAATTATGGAGCCAGCAGCATCAGCGGGGCCTCCAACCTGATGGAGAAAATTGGTTATACATTCAAAAACGATCAAGATGCCTTGAGAAAGGAACTCGATACAGCCAATATGTGTTTTTTGCATGCACCATTTTTTCATCCAGCGTTGAAAACAGTTGGACCTATCCGCAAGAATCTCAAAGTAAGAACGTTCTTTAATTTATTGGGACCGGTTGTAAATCCCTCCAAGCCTGCTTTTCAGCTGATTGGTGTATACAACCTGGAAATTGCCAGGCTCTATAACTATCTGCTTCAAAATGAAAATTCAACATTTGCCATCGTGCATTCGCTGGATGGTTATGATGAAATATCGTTGACGGCTGATTCAAAGGTCATCACCCAGGAAGGAGAAAAAGTCTATTCCCCTAAAGCATTGGGTGGCATGGTGGTTGCACCAGAAGAAATTCATGGTGGCGAAACAGTAGATGCTGCTGTGCAAAAATTCATGGATATTCTTCAAGGCAAAGGATCCGATTCCCAAAATGCAGTTGTTTGTTCCAATGCGGCAATGGGACTCATGCTTACTGGAAAATTTGCAGATTATGATGCAGCATTAGAAGCAGCGAAAGACAGTTTGTTGGGAGGGAAGGCTCATAATGCTTTGAAAAATCTCATTCAACTTCAATAGCAATGAATATACTGGATACCATTGTGATGAAAAAAAGAAAGGAGGTCGACGAAGCCAAGCTGCGTCTCCCGGAAACTGTGCTGGTTCAATCAGCCTTTTATGAGAGAAACTGTTTCTCCATCAGAGAAGCTTTGAACAATGTGGGCGCATCTGGTATCATTGCTGAACACAAGCGCAAATCGCCTTCAAAAGGTGTTATCAACGACCAGTTGGATTTATCAAATGTTGTGAATGCTTATCAGCAGGCAGGAGCATCTGCATTGTCTATCCTCACAGATGAATCTTTTTTTGGAGGATCAAATAAGGATATAGTCACAGTTCGTTCAAATATTTCTATACCGATTTTGCGGAAGGATTTTATCATTGATGAATATCAGGTACATGAAGCAAAATCAATTGGAGCAGATCTCATTCTGCTGATTGCTGCCTGTCTTACGCCCATTCGAGTCAGACAATTGGCTAGATTGGCTATCAGCATTGGAATGGAAGTATTGCTTGAATTGCATGATGAGGAGGAGTTCGATCGTGTTTGTGATGAGGTTCATCTGGTTGGAATCAATAACCGGAGCTTGAAAACTTTTGATGTCAACATCGATCGAAGTCTGAACATGGCTGCAAAACTTCCATCCAATAAGATAAAAGTGGCAGAGAGTGGAATTGATCATCCAACACAATTGAAATTGTTTCGTGATCATGGGTACAAGGGATTTTTAATAGGTGAGTATTTTATGAGACAACCTGATCCGGGAGTAGCACTTAAGAATTTTATAAGCCAATCGTGATGGGTATACAAATAAAAGTGTGTGGAATGACTGATTTCAACCAGGTGCAATCACTGGCAGATATGCATATTGATTTTGCAGGGTTCATATTTTATCCCAAATCTTCCAGGTATGTTTCGGATAAAATATCTGCTGAAGAAATTAAAAAGATTTCAGGCATGCATATTTCCGCTGTTGGAGTTTTTGTGGATGAGGATATTGAAAGCTTGATCAATGTGGTTGACAAATGGAAATTGGATTATGTTCAATTGCATGGCAATGAATCGCCTGATTATTGCAAGCATGTTTCAACATATTGTAAAGTGATCAAAGCATTTCGGGTGGGAGCGGATGACCGGTTGGATGAAAAAACAAGCGGCTATGAACATGTAGATTCTTTTTTGTTCGATACCAAGGCTGAACTACATGGTGGAACAGGATTGAAGTTCGATTGGAATCAATTGTCGGTACCTTTGTCACGCCCATATTTTTTGAGTGGTGGAATTGGACTGGATGATGTTGTTCGGATCAATGATTTTATTGCTACTGCAGATCATATGTTCGCAGTAGATGTCAACAGCCAATTTGAAACTGCTCCTGGTTTAAAAGATCTAGAGAAGGTTTTACAGTTTAAACAATATCTAAACAATGACAGCCATGCTTAAAACATTTACATCGCCCGATTTGCAGGGGTATTACGGAGAATTTGGAGGTGCTTTTATTCCAGAGATGTTGTTCCAGAATGTTGAGCAATTGCAGCGAACATTTCAGGATATATACAATGATCCGGTATTTCAACAATCGTTTCATGCACTTTTAACTGATTATGTTGGAAGACCTACGCCGCTTTTTTTGGCTGAAAGATTGAGTGAAAAATATGGTACAATTATCTATCTTAAAAGAGAGGACCTCTGTCATACAGGAGCACATAAGATTAATAATACCATCGGACAAATTTTATTGGCAGAAAGATTGGGTAAGAAACGCATCATCGCTGAAACAGGAGCTGGACAACATGGAGTGGCGACTGCAACAGTTTGTGCTTTGAAAGGGCTGGAATGCATTGTTTACATGGGAGAGAAAGATATTGAACGCCAGGCACCAAATGTCGCACGCATGAAAATGTTGGGCGCAAAAGTGATACCTGCAACCAGTGGAAGCAAAACATTGAAAGATGCTACCAATGAGGCTATACGTGATTGGATCAATAACCCTACAGACACACATTATATCATTGGTTCAGTTGTTGGTCCTCATCCATATCCCGACATGGTAGCGAAGTTTCAGTCGGTCATCAGCCATGAAATTAAAAGTCAATTACAAGAAAAGACAGGCAAACCGCTTCCGAATAGGGTCATTGCTTGTGTAGGAGGTGGAAGCAATGCAGCAGGTGCCTTTTATCATTTTTTGGATGAGCCTTCAGTTGAAATTGTTGCTGTCGAGGCAGCAGGACATGGAGTAAAAAGTGGACTAAGTGCTGCAACAACACAATTGGGAGTTCCAGGAATTCTGCATGGAAGTAAAAGCATTGTGATGCAAACTTCCGATGGTCAGGTTGTAGAACCACATAGCATATCAGCCGGACTCGATTATCCTGGTATTGGTCCCCTGCACGCCCATTTGTTTTCAAGCGGAAGAGGAAAATTTTTGTCTGCAACAGATGAGCAGGCCATGGAGGCTGCATTCGAAGTATCAAAATTAGAAGGCATCATACCTGCATTGGAAACAGCACATGCTTTTGCAGTACTGGGAGATATGCATCTTCAAAAAGGGGAAGTAAATGTGATATGTTTAAGCGGTCGAGGTGACAAGGACCTATCAACTTATATGAACGCAATGAATGAGCAATAAAGCAAGTAAAATGGGAAGACTTCAAGATTTGTTTGAAAAAAAGAAAACTGGGGTGCTCAATATTTATTTCACTGCGGGGTTTCCTGTGATTGATGGCACTGTTGGCATCATGCGGACCTTACAAAGTGAAGGTGCTGATATTATTGAGCTGGGAATGCCTTACAGTGACCCATTGGCTGATGGTCCTGTTATTCAAGCAAGCAGTGCCATTGCCTTGCAAAATGGAATGTCCATTTCAACCTTGTTCGATCAATTGCGATTTTTCAGAAAGGAAATTCATATACCGGTTATCCTGATGGGCTATATGAATCCGGTTCTGCAATATGGATTTGAGTCATTTTGTAAAAATGCAGCAGAAATAGGAGTGGATGGCCTGATTCTTCCAGACCTTCCTCCATTTGAGTTTGAGCATACATACGGTCCAATCATGCAACGCTATGGCTTGGATTTTATTTTCTTGGTAACTCCTGAAACTTCTGAAGAGCGGGTAAGAAAATTGGATCAATTGAGCAGTGGATTCTTATATGCTGTTTCTTCTTCGTCTACTACTGGTCAGGAAAAAAACATGGATGCAGTTGTTTCCTATATTGATCGGCTGAACGCTTATAATCTTAGAAATCCCATTTTGGTTGGATTCGGTATCAAAGACAAAGCATCATTTCATTTGCTAAGTGGGCATGCGAATGGCGGAATCATTGGATCTGCATTTATCCATCATCTTCAAAAAGAAACTGACTACTTAGAGGCAACAAAAACATTCATCCGTTCCATCATACAATGAAAATTGCAATCATAAAATACAATGCAGGAAATGTGCGATCAGTTGAAATTGCACTTGAGCGTTTGGGTATTTCCTCCATCTTGACAGATGATGCTGCAGAAATCCTTTCATCAGATAAAATTATTTTTCCTGGTGTGGGCGAAGCAAGCAGCGCTATGCGGTACTTAAGAGAGCGTAAACTGGATCAAATCATCATGAGTGCGAAGCAGCCTTTTTTGGGAATTTGCCTGGGTATGCAATTGATGTGTCAGTATTCTGAAGAAAACAGTACAACTTGTCTGGGTATATTTCCAGAGCAAGTACGAAAATTCAATGCTGATCTCATTCATTTAAAAATACCACAAATCGGTTGGAACAATATTTTTGAATTAAAGTCACCCCTTTTTAAAAACATAGCCGAGAACAGCTATTGTTATTTTGTTCATGGTTATTATGCAAGTTTGGGTGAACATACCATTGCACATGCAGATTATGGGATGCAATACAGTGCAGCCCTGAACCATGCCAATTTTTATGGCGTGCAGTTCCATCCAGAAAAAAGTGCAGAGGTAGGGAGTACAATTATTCAAAACTTTTTAGACCTATAGTATGCAGATCATTCCAGCCATTGATATCATAGATGGAAAATGTGTGCGTCTCACGGAGGGAGATTATACGCAGAAAACTGTATACGATGCTTCTCCGCTTGAGATGGCAGAGATGTATGAGCAACATGGAATCCGGCGATTGCACGTGGTGGATTTGGATGGAGCAAAAGCTGGGAAAGTAGTGAATTGGCATTCAATTGAAGAAATTGCAAAACATACAAATTTGGCGATTGATTTCGGTGGGGGTGTAAAAACAAAGGAGGATGTAGAGCGGATCATTTCTATGGGCATTCAATATGTTACAGTAGGAAGCATCGCTGTTAAAGAACCGATTGTTTTTTCAGAATGGTTGCAACATTTTGGAGCAGATCGTTTTATGCTAGGTGCAGATGTAAAAGATGATAAAGTCATGGTCAGTGGGTGGATGGAAACTTCCAATCTAGCACTGTTTCCTTTCCTGGATCAATATGTGAACAAAGGAGTCAAGAATATATTCTGTACTGATATTTCAAAAGATGGTAAACTAGAAGGACCGTCATTCTCACTTTATGCATCATTGAAAAAAAGATTCTCCAATGTAAGCATCATAGCAAGTGGGGGTGTTGCTTGCTTAGATGATCTATATAAATTACGTGCAACTCAATGTGATGGCGTTATCATTGGAAAGGCCATTTATGAAAAAAGAATCAGCATCAGTGAATTGGAAGAGTTCATAAACGAATCAAAATAGCATGCTTACAAAGAGAATCATACCTTGTCTTGATATAAAAGATGGCCGAACAGTTAAAGGAACCAATTTCGTCAATTTACGTGACGCAGGAGACCCAGTTGAACTTGCTGGGCACTATGCCGCTCAAGGAGCGGATGAATTGGTTTTTTTGGATATCACTGCAACCAATGAAAAACGCAAGACGTTGGCCTCATTGGTGAATCGCATCGCACGTGCCATCAATATTCCATTTACGGTGGGAGGGGGGGATAAGTTCGGTAGAAGATGTCAGGACATTGCTTGATGCAGGCGCTGATAAAATATCAGTGAATACAGCTGCATTCAAGCGTCCAGATTTAATCAATGAACTTGCTGCGACTTTTGGCAGTCAGTGCGTGGTTCTTGCTATTGATGCAAAAAAACATGAAGATGGGGAGTGGTATGTGTATTTAAACGGGGGGACTGTTTCAACGCCTACCAAATGCACTGATTGGGCTGTAGAAGGGGTAAAACGTGGTGCAGGAGAAATATTATTGACTTCAATGGATCATGATGGCTCAAAGAATGGGTTTGCCCTGGACATAACCAACCGTGTTTCTACATTGGTAAACGTTCCAGTGATTGCTTCTGGAGGGGGCGGTACACCTGAACATTTTTTTGAGGTACTGAGCCAGCATGCAGATGCAGCCCTTGCTGCAAGCATATTTCATTTCAAGGAAATATCCATCCCAGATCTTAAAGCATTCTTAAGAAAAAGGCAAATTCCTGTCAGATGAAAACCATTCAGTAATTTTACAGCAATGTCGATCAAAGTCAACTTTTCAAAGTACCACGACGGACTCGTTCCGTCTATCATTCAGGATCTTGATACAAGTAAGGTCTTGATGATGGGATTCATGAATCAAGAGGCATTTGATCTTACCATGTCAACCGAAAAAATTACATTTTACAGCAGATCTAAACAGCGTATTTGGGTAAAAGGCGAGGAGAGTGGAAATTTCCTGCATTTGAAATCATGCTTAGTTGATTGTGACCAGGATACTTTGCTGTTCAAAGTCAAGCCTGATGGTCCAACGTGTCATACCGGATCAGACACTTGTTGGGGTGAAGTCAATCATTCAGATGATTTTTTGGACCAGCTCGAAAAAATAATTGAATTGCGAAAAAGTTCAAACGACGCCTCTTCCTATGTTAGATCCTTGTTTGAAAAAGGGATCAACAAAATTGCCCAGAAGGTTGGGGAGGAGTCGGTTGAATTGGTCATAGAGGCTAAAGATCAAAACAGTGAATTGTTTCTCAATGAAGCTGCAGATCTTCTGTTTCATTATTTAATATTGTTAAACGCAAAGGGATATGCCTTACATGATGTGAAGCAGATCTTGCAACAACGCCATAAAAAATGAAAAAATTATTCTTTCTCTCATTGATTGCATTACCTGGATTGCTATTTGCTCAATCAGGTAAGTTTACCATCAAAGGCAACTTCAAAGGCATGCCGGATAAGACGGAAATACTACTTCAGAATGAAGAATTGGATCCAGAACCGCTTGCAAAAGGAATGTCAAACGGCGAAAATTTTCAACTCTCAGGAGAAATCAAAGAACCCGGATTATACAAACTCTCTGCAAAAGGATCACAGCAAAATCTTTTTCTTTTCATGGATCCATCAGAAATCACCATCGAAGGTGATTTCAAAGCTGTGCAAACAGCGAAGATTACTGGTTCACAAACAACCTATGATTTTTTTCAATTCAATACCAATTATTCACCGATTATTCAAAAATTGAGTGGATTTGCACAGCAAATAAATCAGGGCAACAAAGATGAGGCTATCAGAAAAAACTATGAACAATTGATCGTGGATGCAAACCGATTTGGAGATGAATTTGTAAAGTCACACAGCAATTCACCTGTTGCACCTTTTGTTGTTTTGGTGATGATGCAACTCAGTGATGATCCCATGGTGATGGAAAACAGACTAGCTGTCATCTCTGAACAGGCAAAGAATAATTATTACGGAAAGATGGCGACAAAGATGGCGGCAGATGCGAAATTTGGAGCTGTTGGGACTTTGGCGCCCGATTTTATGCAAAAAGATGTCAGTGGCAAAGATGTCAAGCTTTCCTCTTTCAGAGGAAAATATGTATTGCTTGATTTTTGGGCGAGTTGGTGCGGTCCATGCAGACAAGAGAATCCCAATGTTGTCAATGCGTTTAATCAGTACAAGGAAAAAAACTTCACCGTGTTGGGTGTTTCATTGGATAGGGCCAGGGATCCGTGGTTGAAGGCTATTCAGGATGATAAACTGACGTGGACCCAACTGAGTGATTTAAAGTTTTGGAGCAATGAAGTAGCTGTGCAATATAAAATCCAGAGCATCCCTCAAAACTATCTGATTGATCCAGATGGAAAGATAGTAGGAAAGAATTTGAGAGGAGAGCAGTTGCGGTTGAAGCTGGAGAATATCTTTTCAAAAAATTAGAGGTAAACATCCTCAATTAAAAAGAAACTCGGTTTGTCATTTTCATCCAGGCTGATCGCAAGAATATCGAATTGGATCCACTTGAATGCATGATTGAATCTGATGTATGCTGTACCTGCAGAAATAAAATGCCAGAGTTTATTTCTATCCACCAGCTCTTCGGGATAACCGTAATTGTTTGTTCTTCTCGTCTTTACTTCAAAAAAATGTAATCTATCTTTTTTAGAGGCAATCAAATCAATCTCCCATTTTCCACATCTCCAGTTTTGTTCTCTAATTATATATTCGTTTTCCCTTGCCCATGATAGAGCGAGTTGTTCACCCAATTTTCCCGTTTCATTGTGCCTTGCCATGTTCTTGTCATTTTCTATCTTCGAAATTCATTCATAGACCTAAAATCAAAACATGTCATGCATCGATTGAGAGGAAGAATTCAACCATATGCTTGGGGTGGAAATAATTTCATTCCCGATCTTTTTCACCTGGTGGGTGACAAAAATCTTCCTGCAGCTGAATATTGGTTGGGGGCACATCCTGGTGGAATTACCGAGGTTGAAATGGAAACTAACAAATGGATTCCCCTGGCAGATGCCATAGATGCCTCTAAAGAGCGTTGGTTGGGAAAAGAAGTTGCTGAAAAGTTTGATCGACTTCCCTTTTTGTTGAAAGTGTTGGATGTAAAGGACATGTTATCGATCCAGGTCCACCCCAATAAACAAGCCGCAGAAAAAGGGTTCAAGCTTGAAAATGAAAAAGGAATTCCATTAGATGCTTCCAACAGAAATTATAAAGATGACAACCACAAGCCTGAAGTGATGATTGCCCTCAGTGAGTTTTGGCTTCTGCATGGTTTTGCTAAGGACATTGAAGATCATCTTGATACGTACAATTTCTTGCACCCATTCAAACTCGTATATGAAAAGGAGGGTGTCAAGGGACTTTACAGTGTCTTGATGCAATTAACACAAGCGGAAGTTGATGAAATACTCACACCGCTTGCAAAAACAATCCTTCCATTATACAGGGACGGAAAATTGTCAAAATCATCCCCTGATTTCTGGGCGGCCAGAGCAATGGAGAACCTATGCAAAAATGGGAATTTTGATAAGGGAATATTTTCCATCTATCTTTTCAATATTCTTTGTTTAGATCCGGGAGATGGGATCTTTCAGGGCGCAGGAATGCCACACGCATATCTTGAGGGACAAAACATTGAATTGATGTCCAATTCAGACAATGTTTTGCGTGCGGGACTGACCCCTAAATACATAGATATCCCCGAGTTGCTGAAAAACACCTTGTTTAACATAACAGTTCCTAAAATTATAAAAGCTCAACAGGACGAAGAGCAGCAATTTGAATGTCCTGTTCCCGATTTCACTATCAAATCTTTCCGTCTCCATCAGGGTAGTAAAAAATCGATCGTTTGTAAACGTCCAGCTATCCTGCTTTTGCTCAAGGGCAAGGCCATGATGCAGGGTAAAGAAAACGAGGAAGTACAGGCTGCGGCTGCTTTTTATGTGCTTCCCGGGGAAACATGCAATATCCTGGCGGAAACTGATCTGTATTTTGTATTGGCCAGTGTGGCCTAATATACCTATTCACACAATGAGGAAAACTGAAGTTGAAATAATATTGCATGCCTGTCATAATTTGTTAATTTTGATTAAATACGCTACATGAAAACTTCTAAGTTCAACATATACACTTTTTTGATGCTGGTATTTGTGGCCGCTGCCTACAGAGCCATTCCAGGAAGACCATGGGGATTCGCTCCTCAATTTGCCATGGCTGTTTTCAGTGGTGCGGTCATTAAAGACAAAAGATTTGCTTTTGCATTTCCCATCCTTTCATTGTTGATCTCAGATATCTTCTATCATCTCTTGTTCATGGCTGGTATTTTTGATATTCCCGGCTTTTATAATGGTATGGTGAGCAATTATATTTTAT
>JBEAYH010000139.1:0-3034 GCA_041159435.1 Bacteroidota bacterium
CGGTTGGGAGTATTGCCGAGAATAAATTCAATGTCTTCTCTGAATCCCATGTTCAACATCTCATCTGCCTCATCCAAAACGATGTAGGAGATGTTCTGCAATTGGATCGCTTTTCGCTCGATCAAATCAATCAATCTTCCGGGTGTAGCTACCACAATCTGGACCCCTTGCTTTAGTTCGCGTATTTGCTGGCCGATGGAGGCTCCACCGTACACTGCCACGGATCTGATTGATTTTTTGTTTAATGAAAAGTTTGAAATATCCTTGGTAATCTGAACACAAAGCTCACGAGTAGGGCAAACGACCAAGGCCTGTGGACTTCTAACATTCCCATCTACCAATTGAAGCAAGGGAAGTCCAAATGCAGCAGTTTTACCTGTTCCGGTAGATGCCAATCCCACAAAATCTTTGGTACCACTTAAAAGGATAGGGATTGCTTTTTCTTGTATGGGGGTGGGGTTAACGAACCCGAGTGACTGAATGCCTGATAACAACGACGCTTCAATACCTAACGCTTCAAAACTCATTTTTAATTTTTTGCAAAGGTAATCTTATTGGAATGAAACAAACCTTCTGCGATATAAAGAACTGATAATCAATTAAATAAAAAAGTCATCCCGTAGAAACGGGACGACTTCAACGATTGCTTGCCATATGAAAAAATCTTAGTGCTTAGTTGTGTCAGCAGCAGCAGTTGTATCAACTGAAGCAGCAGTATCAACAACAGCAGTTGTGTCAGCAGCAACAGCAGTTGTGTCAGCAGCTGGAGTCTCTTGAGAACCGCCGCAAGATGCGAGGGCAGCGATAGCGAGGATTGCAAATACCTTTTTCATTCTTTTGGGTTTTTGAAAGTTAAAAAGTTTAAAATTTAAATTTAATACGCAAAGTAAAAGAAAGTAACCCGCTTTTAAAAAGTTTTTTTTGTTCTTTTGTGGGTTACAACCCAAAATAAAGGGTATTAATACCAGCAAAGTGGCAATTACTGAACAGGAAAAAGAGATTTTCAGGTCCATTGGAAACAATGAAAAAGGTGCAATTGAGGCTGTTTACAAGGAAAACTACAGCCTGATTCAACACTTTATCATTAGCAACAACGGGACTGAAGACGATGCGAGAGATATCTTTCAGGAAGCCATGATGGTGCTCTATGAAAAATCCAGGTCCCCCGAATTTGAACTGACTTGTCAGATCAGAACCTACCTGTATTCTGTTTGCAGAAGATTGTGGCTCAAGAAGTTACAATATTCCAGGCGGATCGAAAGCCAGGTTGAGCATTATGACAAGGTGGTGGCCGTGGAGGAAGATTTGGAGCAGCATGAAAAGCTCACACAGCAGTACCTCACGATGCGAACGGCCATGGGGAAAATTGGGGAACCCTGTAAAAGCTTGATTGAAGCATTTTATGTTCACCGCAAAAACATGCATGAAATTGCAGGTTTTTTCGGGTATACAAATGCAGACAATGCGAAGAACCAAAAATATAAGTGCCTTGTTAGGCTCAAGAAACTGTTCTTCGCTCAATATAAAAATAACTGACACAAAAAATATTTATGGATCAACTCCAAATAGCAGAACTGGTGGAAAAATACCTGAAGGGTGAACTCAATCAGGAAGAAAAGACATTGTTTGAACAACTTCGTAGCTCCGATCCCGAGGTTGACCAATCAGTGGTTGAGTATCATTTTTTTATGGAGGAAATGGAAAGGTATGGACAGGTCAGAAGATTCAAATCAAACCTCTACGATACTCATCACACATTACAGGAAAATGGTGAAATAAAAGATCTGCAATTAAAAACAAGCGCAAAGATCATCAACCTCTGGAGCAAATACCGCAGAGTTGTTGCAGTGGCTGCTTCTATTGCAGGTATTACGGCTTTGTTCATCAGTGGCATGGTTTCTCTTTTTTCGCCCAATGCTCCTATCCGTGACTTGGAAGAATTGAGAAGAAAAGTGAGCAACCTGGAAAAACAATCTACCAGACAGATTTCAGAATTCAATAAAATCAAAACAAAAATTGAACCGGGTGCAGACGTCAAGTTTGGCGGAACAAGTTTCATGGTTGATCCAAATGGATTCCTGGTTACGAGCGCACACGTCTTGAAAGGCGCCATCAAGGTATATGTGCAGAATGTAGAAGGAAAGGACTTCCTTGCTGAAATTGTTCACAAAGATTTGGAGTCGGACATTGCACTGCTTAAAATAAATGATGCTGACTTTACAGCATCCCCTTCTCTTCCCTATGGATTCAGCAGAAAGAAAACAGATCTTTCTGAACCCGTATTTACTTTAGGATTTCCAAAAGATGAAATCGTATACAACGAGGGATATCTGAGTGCCCAAACCGGACTCGAAGGAGATACAATGTCTTGTCAAATTACCATCACAGCCAATCCAGGCAATAGCGGCGGACCCGTATTCAATAAGAACGGAGAAGTGATTGGTATATTAAATGCAAGACAGGCCTCTGCCAATGGAGTGGTATTTGCAACGAAATCAAAAAATATTTTCCGCATCATTGAATCTCTCAAAGAAACTGACAGGGATTTAAACATCCGCATGAAAGGAACTTCAGCCCTCAAAGGATCAAATAGATCTTCACAGGTCAAAAAAGTTCAAGACCATATCTATATGGTCAAGGTGCTGCTAGGATAATTAAGGTTATTTACGCCAGAGTCCTGCTGGATATTCTCCGTCCTCCAACAAAGCATTGATCGCCTTTCGCACTGCTGGAGCGTCTTCTTTATAGGTGACCCCAAACCAAATGGCATCTGTTGGGATGATTTCAATCTTTCCGCCTCCATCATGCATGAATTGATCAGCCACAATAGGAATGAAAAATTCTGATTTGGGCTCTTGTCCCCTTTTACTTAGAAATTCTTGGAAAAGTTTATCTGTATAACTGAAAATGGAAGGATGAAAACACCAAAAATTCATAGATACAATTGTATTTGCATCCAATATATCTGGCATCATCTCATCTTCACATTTCACAACACCGTCTTTGTAAGAAATATTGAGCCTTTCCACAACAC
>JBEAYH010000210.1:0-5832 GCA_041159435.1 Bacteroidota bacterium
CCAGGGTCCCTTTCCTTCAATATTCGATACATATATTTTTTCATTCTTCTCATCAAAATAAACTGATTCCGGAACTTTCAACACGCTGTCGGAAGCCCATAATTTTTCAAGCGATTGTGCAACAGCAAGATTGCAAAAGACTACTGTTAAAAAAGAAAAAAAGACTTGTTTCATATCAGATCATTTAATTGTAACGTTCAACATCGAAAGCGGTAATGTCCATGCTTAATTTTTTTCCGCCCACTATTTCCTCTACCAGTTTACCGGTTGCAGCAGCAAGCGATAAACCCAACATGGCGTGACCGCCAGACAACACCAAATTATCGAATTTTGAATGACGGCCTATATAAGGCAACCCATCAGGACTCAGGGGTCTCCATCCCCACCAAATTTTATCAGATGATGGAAATGAAACCGGAAGATTGGGATAATAATTTTTTGCTGCTTTGAAAATGGCCTGCACCCTTTTGATCAACATCGGAGAGTGCAATCCACTGATCTCCATGGTTCCACCCATCCGCAAATCAGATCCCATGGGTGTCATCGCAACACGGTCATCCACCAATATCGCAGGTTGATGCAGATTTCTTTCAACATTTTCAAAGGTCATGCTGTACCCTTTGCCTGCCTGCAGCAAAAGTTCTATGCCCAAATGTTTTGTAACGATTGGCAACCATGATCCGGTAGCAAGTACAAATTCATCTGCTGTGAAATCACCTTTATCGGTGATTACTTTGGTAACCTTTCGTCCATTTTTTTCAAACCCTTCGATGGAAGTATTCAATTGAAATTTCACTCCATTGGATTGAAGGTATTGATGAATGGTTTGCATCAAATCCCCTGGGTGCAAATGACAATCGATCGGATACAAAATACCTCCACGCACATTTACCTCAACATCTGGCTCCATCTCTTGCACTCCTTTCGCATCAAAAATTTTCGTTTCAATTCCAAGTGATGCAGCCTCTTTTGCCAACTCGATTTCATGCTTTTCAGTCGTTGCACTTTTGTACAACATGAAACATCCAACTTCCTCCATTCGAAAATGATTTCCCAACTCATCCCTGATCTGTGATGTCAGTGCCCTGCTCAGATGCAGCAACTCGTTCAATGGAGGAATATTTTTTTCCATGGTGGATTTTGCGGAACGTTTCCAAAAAGTAAGTCCCCACCTGATCAAGTCCAGATCCAACCTTGGTTTGATGTAAAAAGGAGAGCTTGAGCTCAGCATCCATTGCAAGCCCTTTGCAACAATTCCTGGAGATGCAAGTGGAATAAAGTGACTCGGAGAAATATATCCTGCATTTCCAAAAGAAGTTCCTTGTTGAATTGAACCTCTTTCGATCACTACTACTTCATGTCCACCTTTATGCAAATAATAAGCTGTACATAAACCGATCACACCGCCACCTGCAACAATTACTTTGCTCATCTGATTTTTTTCAAAGTTACTATTTCATTCAATCGTCCTGCAATCATAGCATCATTTTTGGCATCATATTCCTCATAAGCGAATTGCCAATGGACTGCGTGAATTTATTTTCCATGTTTGTCCCTTGTAACGAATATTCTTTACTGCTTTGGTGGACGGCTTGATGGTGGCAGATTTCAACCGCCCATCACTCCAAGTCAAATCCACTGTGAATCCTCCTCTTGCCTTCAAGCCTTTTACAGAGCCTGACTTCCATTCATTGGGCAATGCGGGCAATAACTCAATTTCTCCATCATGACTTTGCAAGATCATTTCTGCGATACCTGATGTTGCGCCGAAATTACCATCAATTTGAAATGGCGGATGTGCATCCAATAAATTTGGATAGGTACCTCCACCGGCCATTTTGATTTCTGACTGATCTGCCGGATAATACGTCATGATCTTTTTTATTGCATCAAACGCCCGCTCACCATTGTGGAGTCTGGCCCAAAGATTGATTTTCCATGCAATGGACCAACCCGTTCCATTGTTGGTTCTCAATTCCAATGCGCGTTTGACTGCATTGGACAAAACCGAATCATGTTTCATGCCAATGCTGGTACCTGGATATAGTGCAAACAAATGAGAAACATGTCTGTGCTTTGGATCCTGATCATCCCAGTCAAAATACCACTCCTGTAAATTTCCCTTCTTCCCTATCTGATAAGGATAAAGTTGTTGAAGTGCTGCAGCAATTTTTTGTGCAAATGCCTGGTCTGTCTTCAAAACTCTGGATGCATCGATTACCTGTTTGAACATCTCTCTGATCATGGCAAGATCTGCCGTTCCCCCATACAATACACTCCCCCTCAATCCCTTGTCATTTACATACATGTTCTCAGGGGAAGTTGCCGGGGCAGTTACAAGAGTTCCGTTTTTATCTTTCACCAAAAATTCCAAACAAAATTTCGCAGCTTCTCTCATGATGGGATATGCATCCTTCTTTAGAAATGAAGTATCATTCGTAAACAAAAAATGTTCCCATAAATGTGTGCTCAACCAGGTTCCACCCATGGTCCAGTTTGCCCAAACAGGATCACCTTTTCCGAAATCACCCACCGGATTCGACATGGCCCAGATATCAGTATTGTGATGCGCAACCCAGCCATTTACACCGTAAAAACTTTTCGCAGTGGTTTTGCCATTTTCAGCAAGTTTTTTTAAAAATGTCAGCAATGGTGAATGAAACTCAGATAGATTGGTAGACTCCACGGGCCAGTAATTCATCTCGGTATTGATGTTGATGGTATAATTGCTACTCCATGGTGGTCGTACTTGTTCGTTCCAAATTCCCTGTAAATTCAAAGGAGCCTCATTGGTCCTTGAACCGCTCACCATTAAATACCTGCCAAACTGAAAATACAAGGAGATCAATCCATTGTCTGGTTCACCTGCAGCAAATCGCTTCAATCTTTGATCGATCGGATATGGTGCATTGGACGATGAACCCAGATCAAGGGAAACCCTTTTCATGAATTTGCTGAAATCCTGCTTGTGCTGAAGCAGTATATCCGCATAGGGTTTACGATTCAGTTTGGATAAATATGCTTGCGCTATTTTTTGTTCGTCTTTTCCATTTGTAGCCGGATTGTTCTGTGCTCCATTGAAACTTGTTGAAAGAGAAACAGCCAACACTACATTTGATGCGTTTTCAATAGCCAATGAACTGTCTGTGTATGAAGATTTCCCATCGTTGGAAACAATTTTCAATAGCCCACAGAAGCGCATGGACTTGGCAGTATCGTACTCCAAAGCATTCGCCATTTTTCCTCTGTAATTGGGTTCTGCATGAGATGGTGCATTTCCAGAGAGTGACAACATATCTACTGAAGCAGCAACACGTGATTTCAATAAGCTATTCATTTGAAGCGAAAAATGGAGCTTATGCTCACCTTTTGCAGTGAGGCGAATGAATAGCAACTGATCTGGATATGAAACAAAATACTCTCTTTTGTACTGGGTATTGTTTGCAACAAAATCAACTGTTGCTATTCCGTTTTCGATGTCAAGCTGACGACGATAGTTGTTGGGCTGGATGTTCCCAAAATTCAGAAAAACGTTGCCAAATGGCGCATAGGATGCAGAAAAATATCCTTGCATGAAACGGATCAAACTATCTGCTTTTTTATAATCCTCCTTGAACAGCGCTTCGCGAACCATTGGAAGATACTTTGCTGCATTGGGATTCATATTTGGATCCTTGGGATACCCTCCCCACAGGGTTATTTCATTCAACGAAATTCTATCAATGGTTGGATTCCCATAAATCATTGCACCAATGCGACCATTGCCAATAGGAAACGCATCTTCAAAAAAGGATGCTGGTTTATCAAACCAAATCTTGCTTTCCTGTTGTGCATGCGCAGAAAAAGCAACGCACAGCAAAAGACATAATAAATATTGCTTCATATGGAACAATTATAGTACTTGAAACCCATTCGCAAATGGATCATCCTTGGAATCAATTGAGATGGTGTTGTAACCAAAGATTTTGGCCCATCCTTCGATGGTGGGACGAATAGCAGGCTTTCCAAAAAGCACAGACTCTTCATCAATCCTGCCGATAAACTTACTTCCGATGATGCTCTCATGTATGAATGCATCGCCAGCTTTGAGTTTTCCTTTTGAATACCATTGTGCCATGCGTGCACTGGTACCGGTTCCACAAGGCGATCGATCAATTGCTTTATCACCATAAAAGACTGCATTCCGGGCAGTAGATGATTGATCCAATACAGATCCACACCATAATATATGAGAACATGAATGAATGGTTGGATCTTGTGGATGCACAAAAGTATATTTGGCATTGATGTTTTTTCTCAATGCACGCGCCATACTCACCAATTGATCTGCACTGAAAAATTCCAACCCCTTGAAATTTTCTTGCACATCCACGATGGCATAGAAATTTCCACCATATGCAACATCCACATGGATCAATCCTAAACCAGGACATTCGACTGCTAAATTTTCCTGATCTAAATATGCCTGTACATTTTTAAGTTTAACTGAAGTCACTTTCCCTTCAGTCTGTTTATATTCTATTTCTATCAAACCCGCTGGAGCTTCCATCCTGATGAAGCCAGGTCTTTTGGGCAAGACGATCCCTGATTCAATGGCAGCTGTAATCGTTCCAATTGTACCGTGTCCACACATTGGCAAACATCCACTTGTTTCAATAAACAATACTGCGAAGTCATTCGAAGGATCGTGAGGAGGATACAAAATGCTACCGCTCATCATATCATGTCCTCGAGGCTCAAACATCAATCCTTTTCTGATCCAATCGTACTCCCGCAAAAAATGTTGCCGTTTTTCACTCATGTTGTTGCCTTCCAGTGCAGGTCCCCCTGCAACAACCAACCGCACTGGATTCCCACAAGTATGTGCATCAATGCAATGAAAAATATTTCCCGTAAGCTTATGTTTGCTTTCAGCAAAAGTGAGTGAAAGTGGGGTTGTTGCCATAGCCCTACAATTTAATTAAAAAAGTACGAAATTAGGTGTTCAATTCTATCGCATGGAAACCTATGGCAAGGTCTTGATGTATGCTATTCCAATCTTTCTGCTCTTGGTTTTTTTTGAAAAATGGTATGGTTGGAAGAGAGGCAATGATACAGTCAAAACAATGGATATGATCTCATCACTCATGTCTGGTATCACCAATGTGACCAAAGATGTTTTGGGACTCAGCGTAGCCATTATCAGTTATGGATGGATGGTAAAAAACCTGGCCATCACCCATATTGAAAATAACATTGCGGTAATTATCATATGCTTTGTTGCGCTTGACTTTTCAGGTTACTGGATTCACCGCATACAACACAAAACAAATATTTTTTGGAATGCACATATCATACACCACAGCTCTGAGGAATTTAATCTCGCTTGTGCACTGAGACAAAGTATTTCAGTATTTTTTAAAATTTTTACATTCTTCTTGTTACCTGCTGCTGTGCTGGGTGTTCCTGCCGAGACAATCGCCATCGTTGCCCCTCTGCATTTGTTTCTACAATTCTGGTATCACACACAACACATTGACAGAATGGGGATATTGGAAAAAATAATTGTAACTCCTTCACACCATAGGGTTCATCATGCCATCAATCCAGAATACATTGACAAAAATTATTCGCAGATTTTTATCTTTTGGGACCGGCTTTTTGGAACATTTCAAGAAGAAAAAAAAGAGATCCCGCCTGTTTATGGCATCACTAGACCTGCATCCACATGGAATCCCATCAAAATAAATTTTCAACACCTCTGGCTATTGATCAAAGATGCCTGGCATACCAAAAGCTGGAATGATAAGTTGAAGATTTGGTTCATGCCAACAGCATGGAGACCAATATATG
>JBEAYH010000211.1:0-5980 GCA_041159435.1 Bacteroidota bacterium
AAAATAAAGTGCTCCACGCAAAAAATGTTTGGCAGAATCTGTGATGAAAAACTGTTTGGAGGTAGCCGCATTGCCTTCTACGTAAAAATAGATTCCGGCATATCCTTTCGCGGGATTAAAAAATGAATCTACAATTCCAGAAGCCTTGATGGTATGCTTATAAGTTAAACTGAAAGCCTCGTCACGCAGTCTTTCAAAACTGTTCTTTACCAAGGAATCTCTGTAAACATTTCCGGATTTGACTTTGTACGCTGAATAACCATTGATTGATTTATAGCTCAGGTAAATGCTACCTGCAAAATCCTTGAATTCAACATTCAGCCAATAAGGCTGTTGCCCGCTTGAATCCAATTCCTTTGTAATAGTGGCGTATACAGGATACTCAAAACTATATGGAAATCCAGGTTCATTGAATACTTGATATGCTCTTTGGGGGAAATCAATTTTAAAGTAACCCTTTGGTTTGGGAGTAAATCTACTGCTACAGGAAACAACAAACAGAGAGATGAAGAAGATATAAAAAATGCCTGTACGCATGCATCAATTTTGCTGGATGGAAATGGTAATCTTTACTTTCTGAATCCTGTTCATGGAAACTTCAAGCACAGTAAAGGTAAAGTCATGTGCAACCAATACTTGATTCGGTTTGGGAATCTCGCCTGCCAATTCAAGTACCAATCCTGCAATGGTTTCACTTTCGCCTCTGATGGGATCAAATACCCTGTTGGGCAGGTGCATGATCTTGCATGCTTCATTGATCATGATCTTGCCTTCAAAAATATAATTGAACTCATCAATGCGAATGTTCACAGATTCTTCATCATCATATTCGTCTCGAATTTCACCAACGATTTCTTCTAAAATATCTTCCAGCGTAATGATGCCGTCTGTTCCACCGAATTCATCCACCACAATGGCAAAATGTGTTCTCTTTGACTGAAACTCTCTTAACAAATCCTCTACCAGCATTTGCTCGTGGATAAAAAAAGCAGATCGCAACAGGGTTTTCCAATCAAACTCATCCCCTTTTTCAAGATGTGGCAGCAGGTCCTTTGAGTGAATCATTCCCAAAATCTGATCCAGGCTTTCCTTGTACACCGGAAATCTTGAATACTGCTGTTCTTCAACTTTGCGTTTGAGTTCTGTGAAACTTATATTTTCTTCTATACCCTGAACATCCAGGCGACTCTTCATGGCCCTGCGTACGGTCACATTTCCAAATTGGGCAATCCCCTTGAGGATGTTTTTTTCTTCTTCTGAAGTTCCATCTTCTGTACCATGACTGATTACCTGATCAATCTGTTCCAGCCTGGATTGCATATCATCATGCTTGCCCAATGCATCTTCAACTTTTTCTGAAATACCATCCATCCACCTCCCAATTCTTTTGAACATCATAAAGTTGATCCAAACAAAGAAAGAGGAATAGAAAGCAAAACGAACGTTGTTATTGGATGCCCATACTTTTGGCAAGAGTTCACCAAAAAGAATTAGCACCACAATTGCCAGAACCAGTCTGAAAACAAACAGTATCCATTCAGAAAATCCTGGAAAGGATTGATCGGTGATGAGATAATTGCAAAGGAGAATGATCAGCAATCTGAAAACAATGTTTCCAACCAACAAGGAGGAAAGCAACAATCGTGGTTCCTGAAGCAGTGCAACAATTCTCTCTGCAGCAGGATATTGCTTGGATTTCAAGTTGCCAAGATCTTTGTAGCCCAAAGAGAAAAAGGCGATTTCAGCACCGGCATTCATGAATAGCATCAAGACGGAAGCCAAGAGCAGAATGGTGAGGATAATCATCACACCAAAAATACACAATTTACCATCCAAGATACCTGGTGAGCAATCTTGGCAAAGGAAATTGACGAATGGCAGCTTTTGAATGCCAAGCATACCCATCCACATTGATCAATCGATCAATGCTGATGTGTATAAATTGACATTTGATTTTTTGATGGGTAAGTTGATGCACAATTTCTTCTGACACTTCAACAACCTGCTTGTTGATACCGACAGAAGGGAGTCCCCAGTTGGAAAAGTTTTGCAAGGTCTTGAGTTCCTGTGGTTCATCTTTCTCCATCAAAACAAACTCATAGAGTCCCCTCCAAATATCATTCCCTGTTCTTTTTCTCACCAGCTGCTTGCCCTTGTGCTCCAGTATCAGGTAATATAAAAAGCGCTCCCTGTTTTTTATTTTTTTGGATTTGGCAGGGAGCATTGCCTGCATGCCATGTTGGAAAGCGTAACATTTCTTTTGAAATGGACAGTTCTTGCAATCGGGTTGTTGTGGCTTGCACACCACTGCACCAAAATCCATGATGGCTTGGTTGTAAAGAGCTGGGTTTTTCTCGTCCAGCAAATCTGCTGCCAGCAGTTCCATTTTTTTCTTCACCGCCGGCTGGTCAACCGGCTCCTTGATGCCCAAGACCCTGCTGAGGACCCGCATCACATTTCCGTCTACCACAGCCAACGGGAGTCCAAAGGCAAAAGACCCGATGGCGGCAGCGGTATAGGGACCCACTCCTTTTAAAGAAAGGAGTCCTTCTCTGCTCTCAGGAAACCTTCCACCCAGCTCAAAACTGACCTTTTTGGCCGTCTCTATCAAATTGCTGCACCGGGAGTAGTATCCGAGTCCCTCCCATTGTTTAAAAACTTGATTTTCAGATGATTGTGCTAAACTATGGACAGTAGGAAACGCCTTGATAAACCTGTTATAGTAACCCATTCCTTGTTCTACCCTGGTCTGTTGGAGCATGATTTCACTCAGCCATATTTTATAAGGGTCCTTGATCCCCTTCCAGGGCATTTTCCGGTCATTTTTGTTTAAGTTCCATTGCAAAATTGACCGCCTAAACCACGTTTTGATCTGTTTTTCAATCACTTATATGTCAATTTTTTTGGTAAAAAGAAAAAAATAACCCAACTTTAAAGAACAGTTTGCAAAGCTCATCCTTATCGGTTGATAATGAGTGAGTTTCGAACTGTTAACCAAAATTAATTCAAGCAAGCCAAAACTAATTTAGATTATGAGAAAAGCTGATCTAATTAACAAGATATCCGAGAAGACCAATATTCCAAAAGTAGATGTATTGGTTACACTTGAAACCATGTTTAAGGAAATCAAGGCTTCTCTTGCAAAAGGTGAAAACATTTATGTCAGAGGATTTGGATCCTTTATCACCAAAAAGCGTGCTGCCAAGATTGGAAGAAACATCAAACGCAATACTGCAGTACAGATACCTGAACACTTCATCCCAGCCTTCAAGCCAGCAAAAGAGTTCATGCAAGAAGTTAAAAAGCTCGGAATCGACACAGTTATCAAAGATGAGGGTGCAGATGATATGAACTAGCACCTACCTTTGCACAAAATTTTATTGAATGCTTAGAAAACAGCAATGGATAGTCGTTGCCGCAGGGTCGGTTTTATTGTTTTCATTGTTCGTGTTCGGCAGATTCACTCCGGCACATGATCATGCGCATGAACCTGCAGAGACATCCAAGCCTGCTTCCAGTTCCAATTTTGATTTCAATCAATACATGTCCAACCTGAAGAAGGATTTGACCCCCAGCCAGTCAGCCTACCTCAGTTCCCTGGAGGATGCGATCAGCAGAGGTGACCTCATCAGTCAAAAAAAACAAAATTTTCAGGCAATGTCTGATTTCTGGAGAGACAGCGCCCGTGCCTTCACTCCCTATATCTATTACTTGGGAGAGAAAGCTAAATTGGAGAATTCTGAAAAAAGCATGAACTTTGCCGCCCATTCAATGTTGGAGGAGCTCAGGGGAATACCAGACCCTGCACTCAAATCTTGGATGGCCAATCAGGCAAACCAGCTCTTTAAAAAGTCACTCGAACTGAATCCAAACAATGATTCAACCATCGTGGGACAAGGAAGTACCTTCTTTTTTGGTGCGGAGGGTGCCCCCATGGAAGGCATCATGAACATCAGAAAAGTAGTGGAAAGAGATCCAAACAATGTATTTGCCCAATTCATGTTGGGATACGGTGGAATGATCTCTGGCCAAAATGACAAGGCCATCGAGCGGTTTCTGAAAGTAACCTCGCTTGAACCTGAAAACACCGAATCTATTTTCCTGCTCGCAGAAGTGTATGAACGCGACGGCAAGAAAAAAGAGGCGAAGGCTTGGTATGAAAAGGGACTGACAAAAGTGAAGAATCCAGAACTGGTAAAAGCATTGGAAGAAAAAATCAACTCATTAAAATAATTAATAACAATTAAACTCATTGAACATGCCTTGCGGTAAAAAAAGAAAACGTCATAAGATCGCAACCCACAAACGCAAAAAGAGGTTGAGAAAGAACCGTCATAAGAAAGGAAAGAAATAATCTCCCCCTTTATTATTCATTCTATCAGGATAAAAAGCTTGCTGCTTTCTTATGCTGGTACCCGTGACAAAATTTAGTTTATTCATCATTGAATAAGGAACTCGTCATACATACATCTGCACAAGGTGTAGAAATAGCCTTGTTGGAAGACAGAAAGTTGGTTGAACTGCACCAGGAAAGAGCAGATGCCAGTTTTGCTGTAGGGGATCTGTATTTGGGGAAGGTGAAGAAACTCATACCCGGACTCAATGCCGCATTTGTAGATGTGGGTTTTGAAAAAGATGCTTTTTTGCATTATACCGATTTGAGTCCATATGCAAAATCCCTTTTAAAATTCACACAAATCTCGATCAATACGCCTGTTCAAAGTCAGCAGGACTTCTCCACTTTCAACGTTGAACCTGAAATCGTAAAGACAGGAAAAATCAACGAGGTGCTGGGACAAAAACCAAATGTATTGGTCCAGATCCTCAAAGAACCCATTGCAGCAAAGGGACCAAGACTCAGTTGTGAAATCTCCCTCCCAGGAAGATTCGTAGTCATCACCCCTTTCAATGACATCATCGCCATATCAAGAAAAATACATTCTGGAGAAGAAAGAAAAAGACTGCAAAAAATCATCGAGGCCATCAAACCGAAAAACTTTGGTGTAATCGTGAGAACAGCTGCTGAAGGAAAAAATACAGCAGAGTTGCACGAGGACCTCAACATGCTTTTCGGAAAATGGAAAGCCATACAGCAGAACCTGAGTGCGGCTGTAGCTCCCCAGAAAATATTAAGTGAGCAAACCAAGACCACCAGTATTTTACGTGACCTATTGAACGCAGATTTCAATAAAATCGTGGTGGATGACAAACAGTTGTTCGCAGAAATAAAATCATACATACAAAAAATTGCTCCGGATAAAGTCAACATCGTCTCTTTCTACAATGGAAGTGGCTCTGTATTTGACCATACTGGCGTAACCAAACAGGTAAAAGGTGCTTTTGGCAAGACAGTGAATCTTCCCAGTGGCGCTTACCTGATCATTGAGCATACCGAAGCATTGCATGTAATCGATGTAAACAGCGGTTACAAAAGTGTCAGCAACAACCAAGAAGAGAATGCACTGCAAACCAACCTGGAAGCTGCTGAAGAAATTGCAAGACAATTAAGGCTCAGAGATATTGGAGGAATTATTGTGGTTGACTTCATCGATATGAAGCTGCCTGAAAACAAGAAGAAGCTGCATGAAGCCATGGAGCAGTTGATGAAGACAGACAGAGCAAAACATGCGGCATTGGCTATTTCAAAATTTGGACTCATGCAGTTGACACGTCAGCGCATGAAACCTGAAATGACCATCAATACACAGGAACAATGCCCATCATGTCAGGGTACTGGTAAAATCTCCTCCACCCTGGTATTGGAAGATGAGATTGAAAAAAACATCAGTTATCTCTGCGAGCAAAAACACAAGTCACTGCAAGTGATGGTGCATCCTATACTTTATGCCTATTTAACAAAGGGATTCATTTCCATCAAACGCAGATGGTCTTGGAGATACAAGATCAAACTCAGTATTGTAGAAGACACTACTTACCATCTTACCGAGTTCCATTTCTTTGATGCGAATGGAGAGGAAAT
>JBEAYH010000180.1:0-3082 GCA_041159435.1 Bacteroidota bacterium
GACCAGTCAAAATAATAAGCTGCATGTTTGACTGATCGAGGTGCAAGTCATTTGCTACATATGAATCACCCGGAGGGAGCATTGTTTCAATAACTGGGTGTCTGGATGATTTGAGTGTCAACGCATCACCATCGTGTATTACAGGCTTACAGTAGTTGTTTTGAAGGGCCTTGGTTGCAAAAGAACATAAGCAGTCAATGATGGCCATCACTTGTGCATTCTGTTGCATGGGAAGCATATATGGCTGCAATGCATTCAACAGCGATTCATAAATGGATGATTCCAGTTGGGATATTTTATCCTCTGCTCCCATGATCTTATCCTCGTACTCCTTCAACTCACTTGTAATATATCTTTCCCCATTGGTCAGGGTCTGTTTCCGTATCCAAGTTGAAGGAACCTTGTTTTTGTGGGAATTGCTCACTTCAAGATAATATCCAAAAATATTGTTGAATCCAACTTTCAAGGATGAAATGCCAGTTTCAAGGATTTCTTTTTGTTGCATTTCAAGCAGGTATTTTTTTCCTCCTGAAGCAAGATCTCTGTAATGGTCCAACTCATGGTTTACACCTTGGTTGATATAACCACCTTTTTGGACTTGATTGGGTGCGTTTTCAGATATTTCTTTCGAGATGCGCTCAGCAATTTCCATGCAAGGATCCAGCACATTCAACAACCGATGCAAGTAGTCGTCTTCAAATGCTGATGGAAGTGTTTTCAAATAGGCAACTTCTTTGAGTCCACTTGCCAGTTGCAGCATTTCCCTGGGACCAATTTTTTTAGAAGATATTTTGCTTACCAGTCGCTCAATATCACCGAGCGACTTCAATCGCCCTGTGACTATTTCATGCCACTGATGATGCTGCATTATCTTCTCCACCAAATCCAAACGCTCATTGATCTTTTGTTTGTCAATGAGAGGCATCAAAATCCACCGCTTCAATAAACGCGCCCCCATGGGTGTGGATGTAGCATCTATTGTATGATGCAATGTTGCACCCTGATCAACAGATGATGAAACCAGTTCAAGGTTTCGAATGGTGAACTGATCCATCCACATCAATTCATCACGATTGATGCGATGCAAACTCGCAATATGATGACAATTTGGATGGGCAGTGTCATTCAAATAATGCAGAACAGCACCTGCTGCAATGATGGCATTTGATAAATCATCTACTCCAAAGCCCCTTAATGAATGGGTCCCAAAATGACGCGTCAAACCATCCATGGCATAACGGTGATCAAAAATCCAACTATCCAAACAGTATATATAGAATTTCTTCCCAAACTGTTCTTGAAAATAATCCTGTTTCCCTTTTTGAAAAATAACTTCAGCTGGCTTAAATGTTTGAAGCAACTTGTCAATGTACTCCTCATCCCCTTCCGCAACAAAAAACTCACCAGTAGAAATATCCAGGAATGATACACCAATGTTTTTATCTCCAAAATGCAAGCCTGCAAGAAAATTGTTGCTGTTGTGCTCAAGCATTTTATCGTGTGTCGCCAATCCAGGAGTAACCATATCGGTGACTCCCCTTTTTACAATTCCTTTAGCCTGCTTTGGATCTTCTAGCTGATCACAAATAGCAACCCTGAATCCAGCCTTCACCAGCTTGTGCAAGTAGGTATCAAGACTGTGATGCGGAAAACCTGCCAATTCAAGTGATGCGGCTGCACCATTGTTTCGCTTGGTTAATGTAATCCCCAAAACAGCAGAAGCTTTAACAGCATCTTCCCCGAAGGTTTCATAGAAATCTCCCACCCTGAACAACAAAATGGCATCGGGGTATTTTTGCTTGATCGCCCGGTGTTGTTGCATCAAAGGAGTTTCACTTGCACTGCGTGCCATTTCTTAATTGATAGATGAACGTCGAAAGTACGAAAGCGCAGGGAAATTTATTTAAATTCAAGCGGGTTTAAACATCAACATATATTGTGGAAAAAATACTATTTCGGTAAATGTCTTCTGCCAAAAAAATTAAAACAGCCTATACTTTCAACAACAAAGCCACCTTGATCAAAGGTGGAAAACAATACTTTGATCAGCTCAAGTCGTTGATCGGCAGTGCCCAACAATTTATACAACTGCAGGTATACATTTTTGAAGATGACCATACAGGGAATGAAATAAAGGAATGCCTGATTGCTGCAGCAAAAAATAATATCAACATCCAAGTGCTGCTCGATGGCTACGCATCGAGAAATTTACCAAAAGAATTCACACAAAGCATAAGAGATGCTGGAATTCAACTTAGGTTTTTTGAACCCATTTTAAAAAGTAAAAACTATTATTTTGGAAGAAGGTTGCACCACAAAATGCTGGTAGTAGACGGAATGTTCGCACTGGTAGGAGGCATCAACATTTCTGACAGGTACAATGATCTGCCCAACCAGCCCTCCTGGCTCGACTATGCAGTCTTGATTGAAGGTGAAGCTGCTTTTGAATTGCATAAGCTTTGTCTTCAATTTTACCATAAAAAAAGAAATACAGAGACATGGATTGATAAATCCAATGTTGCTTCCCACATCCAAACTTTTCCTCATACTGCAATAAGGATAAGAAGAAATGACTGGGTAATGAATAAAAACCAGATCTCAGGTACCTATATGGAGATGTTTAGAAATGCACAGAGATCAATCATTATGATGTCGAGTTATTTTATCCCAAATGGTTTTTTCAGAAATGAAATGATTGCAGCATTGAAAAGAGGAGTCAATATTCAATTGATACTGGCTGGAAAATCAGATGTGAAAATTGCCAAAAATGCAGAAAGGTATTTTTACAGATGGGCATTGAGAAATAAGATACAGATCTTCGAATACCTGCCAACCGTACTGCATGGCAAGATCGCCATTTGCGACAACAGAATTGTAACGATTGGATCCTACAATATCAATGATCTGAGTGCACTTGCAAGTGTTGAATTGAATGCGGACATAGAAGATGATTTATTTGCCGAAACAGTCATCAAGGAAGTCAATGATGTAATCATGCATCAAACAACTGAAATTAAAAAAATTGATATTGACGAAAACTTTGGAACTTGGGATAAATTCATCCAGTGGTTATCATATATCA
>JBEAYH010000187.1:0-10962 GCA_041159435.1 Bacteroidota bacterium
TCTTTATCCTGAAAGTGTTGGTAAAGCGTTTTTTTTGAAATTCCCAGTTGGTTGGCGATCTCGTCCATGGAGACCGACCTGATTCCCAGCCGCAAAAAAAGGGGTCTGGCTTCCTGTATGATTCTATCTTTGGTTTCCATGTTTTGAGGGCGCAAAACTACGGAAACTTTTTATGTGAATTAAGTTTCTTTGTTAAACTTTTTAAAAGTTGTAGTGAACCATTTTTTTCTGCTTTTTTATCATTTTTAGGTTAAAAACAGGTGATTTTCGCATAAAATAGGGTGATTTTAGCCAAAAATTGGTCATTTTTAAATGTATATTTGATAAAACCTAGCTCAATGAAATCTTTCACACCGGGTAAGCTGATCTACTACTTTTTTCAGGGATTGATTATCCTGGCTCCCATTGTGATCACAGCATGGGCTGTTGTATCCCTCTTCAATTTTGTAGATGATATATTACCCAATGTGTTGAGGGTGATGGTTCCGGATATGATAAAACTAGATGCACAGGGCAATCCTGCGAAAATACCCGGATTGGGTTTCCTGACGGTTGTGCTCATTGTGCTGACGGTTGGATATCTCTCCTCCCTGTTTTTTGTATCCCGTTTGGTGAACCTCTTTGATACTGTCTTGGAAAGAACTCCTGGCATCAAACTGATATACACGACTATCAAGGATTTCTTGGAAGCATTTGCAGGGAATAAAAGAAAATTCAACAAACCTGTTTTGGTTGCAGTGGATGACAAGGATGTATGGAGATTGGGATTCATCACACAAACTGACCTGACTCAATTTGGACTCACTGATTATTATTCTGTCTATGTCCCGCACTCTTACGCATTTTCAGGCGTTGTCTATATGGTTCAAAAAGATAGGATCAAAATGTTGGGTGACGTCAAATCAGCCGAGGCAATGAAGTTCATTGTTTCCGGTGGCGTTACTGATTTGACAGAGGGAGAAGAATAGCGGTTTTAAATTCATGATGCATGTGGAGGGGATGGTTATTGTTGTGGATGTTTTTTTGTTTGCCAGAGAGCACCTACTGTTGGGGATTTTTTGCGCACCGATTCATCAATTTACATGCGGTGTTTCTCCTGCCGACAGAAATGATTGGGTTTTACAAAAACAATATTCACTTTCTCTCCGAACACGCAGTAGATCCAGATAAGCGCAGGTATATACTTCCAGAAGAAGCGCCACGACACTACATTGATTTGGATCATTTCAAGCAAGATGACTCCCTGTTATTGTCGAGGGATTGGAAAAAGGCAGTTGAAAAATTTTCAGAAGATACACTGCATGCACATGGAATTGTTCCCTGGTGGATTCAAGTAGTCAAAGCTAATCTCACCAAAGCATTTGCTGAAAAAGACAAAGATGCTATTCTGAAATATTCGGCTGATATTGGCCATTATATTGGAGATGCACATGTGCCGCTGCATGCAAGCAGCAACCACAATGGTCAATTGACCAATCAATTGGGAATTCATGGATTATGGGAGAGTCGCCTCCCTGAATTGTTTGCAGCTGCACAATATGACATGCTGATGGATAAAGCGTTTTATTTGAAAGATCCCCTTGCATTTATATGGGACAGGATTGATCAAAGCGCGGCTGCAGCAGATACGGTGCTGACTGTTGAGAAAAATTTATCCAATGCCATGCATGACCGAAATATTTTTTCTTATGAAAAGCGCAATGGAAAATATGAAAGGATCTATGCGATTGATTATGCTACTCAATACCACCAGGCGTTGAAAGGGATGGTTGAGCGTCGGATGAGGGCCTCCACACATGCCATTGCAAGTTTTTGGTATACTGCATGGGTAGATGCGGGTCAGCCCAATCTTTCTACAATCTCCCATTCAAAATAAGTATCTTCGCAACACGTTTGAAAGTCATTCCGGCACGCAATTTTATGGTACACAATTTCAATGCTGGTCCCAGCATTCTCCCGCATACAGTTTTTGAAGAAGCCAGTCAGGCTATCCTGAATTTCAACAATACCGGACTCTCCATTCTTGAAATTGGGCACCGTACGCCCATTTTTGAAGAGGTATTGCATGAGGCCGTTTCACTTGTAAAAGAGCTGATGCATCTTGATGAGAACAAAGAAGTATTGTTCCTGCATGGTGGAGCATCCACGCAATTTTTTCAATTGCCGATGAACTACCTCACCAAAGACAAAAAAGCTGCCTATCTCGACGCAGGTGTATGGGGAAGCAAGGCAATCAAAGAAGCAAAGCGTTTTGGGCAGGTAGATGTGGTGGCAAGTTCAAAGGATAAACATTACACCTATATACCCAAGGATTATGCAGTTCCTCATGAGGCTGCCTATTTTCATTATACAACCAACAACACCATTGAGGGCACTCAGATGCACACCATTCCCCAGCTTTCCATGCCACTGGTTGCTGATATGAGCAGTGATATTTTGAGCAGGGAAATGGACTTCAATCGTTTCTCTTTCATTTATGCCGGTGCGCAGAAAAATATTGGAGCTGCAGGTGTCAATCTCGTTGTGATCGATAAAAAGTTTTTGGATAAATCTTCTTCTTCCATTCCATCCATGATGGATTACAAGCAGCATGTTGCCAATGGTTCGATGTTGAATACGCCTCCAGTCTTTGCCATCTATGTTTGTCTGTTGACGCTGAGATGGTTGAAAAACTGCGGAGGAGTTGCAGCAATTGAAAAAATCAATCTCCAAAAATCGAATCTCCTATACAGCACATTGGAGTCCATTTCACTTTTTCAGTTGCCAGTTGCCAAAGAAGACAGAAGCCACATGAATGCAGTATTTACCATGAAAGATGAAGCACTCGAGCAACAATTCCTGCTGCGTTGCAAAGAAGCAAACATGGTAGGCATCAAGGGGCATAGAAGTGTTGGGGGATTTCGTGTATCCATGTACAATGCCTTGTCATTGAGCAGCATCGAGGCATTGGTGGAACTGATCAAAGATTTTGCAAAACAACATGCATAGATAAATTATTATGGCAATCATATTTCCTTTCAAAGCAGTAAGACCACAAACCGCATTGGCCAAAGAAGTTGCATCACCTCCCTATGATGTGTTGTCAAGTGAGGAAGCAAGAAATCTTGCGTCATCCAATCCGCACTCTTTTTTACACGTGACCAAATCGGAAATTGATATGCCGACTGATTTGAGCATTTATGACAGTACAGTGTATCAAAAGGCCAAATCGAACCTGGATCAAATGCTTTCTGAAGGCATTATGCTCAATGAAGCACAGGAATGTTATTATATATATGAGCTGATCATGCATGGAAGGAGTCAAACCGGACTGGTATGTTGCTCATCGGTTGATGATTATGAAAACGACATCATCAAAAAACATGAATTTACACGTCCAGAGAAAGAACAAGACCGCATCAAACACATCAGCATCACAGGTGCTCAAACCGGAAATGTTTTTCTCGCTTATAGAAATCATCCAGCGATTGATCAGCTCATTGCTGAATGGAAAAGCAATCAACAACCTGTATATGATTTTACTGCAGATGATGGCATTGTGCACCGCATTTGGATTGTGCAGGAAGCATCAGTGATTCAAACCATTACCACAACTTTCAAGAACGATGTTCCATGCACGTATATTGCCGACGGACATCATCGTGCCGCAAGTGCAGCCAAAGTCCGCAAAGCTTTGGGCAAGCAAGCGGGTCCAGGGGCGAATAAGTTTCTTACCACCTTGTTTCCTGCAAATGAATTAAAAATTCTTCCATACAACAGGGTTGTCAAAGATTTGAATGGAATGACTGATGAAGATTTCCTGAGTGCTTTACAGGATGATTTTATTGTTTCACATTACGATATTCCTGTTGAACCTGCATCCCTGCATGAATTCGGAATGTACATGAGCGGCTCATGGTACCATCTCACTGCCATTGAAGGAACATATGAAGAGGATCCCATTGGTGTGCTGGATGTTACGATTCTATCCAATAATGTACTGGAGAAACATCTTGGTATCAAAGACCAACGCACTGATAAGCGGATTGACTTTGTAGGGGGCATCAGAGGACTGCATGAATTGGAAAAAAGAGTCAACAACGGTGAAATGAAAGTGGCTTTCAGTTTCTACCCTGTGAGCATCGAACAATTATTTGATATTGCAGACAGCGGGAACGTCATGCCGCCCAAGAGCACATGGTTTGAGCCCAAACTCAGAGACGGCCTGCTCACGCATCTTATCTAATACTTTTCATCTTCAGCGTAAATGCGCTCGATTGCATCACTGTATTTTTCAGTGATTACTTTTCTTTTGAGTTTCAAGGTGGGTGTCAATTCTCCTCCATCAATGGTCCACTCTGCATTGAGCAATTCAAATTTTTTGACCTGTTCAATGTGGTTGAACTGGACATTGAATTTTTCAACAATTGATTTGTAGTGTTCCTGAACACGCGGGTTGCTGATCATCTCATCATTGCTTTGATGAGGTACTCCATTTTTCTCACACCATGTTTTCAAATTCGCAAATGCGGGTACAATCAATGCTGCAGTGAATTTTCTCTCCGGACCCACCACCATCATTTGCTCAATGAAAGGAGATTCCTTCATTTTATTTTCAATGGGCTGGGGTGCTACATATTTGCCCCCACTTGTTTTGAAAATCTCTTTTTTCCTGTCGGTGATCTTCAAAAAGTTTCCTTCTACCCATGTGCCAATATCACCTGTATGAAACCAATTTTCATTGTCAATGCATTCAGCTGTTAAATCCGGACGCTTGTAGTATCCCATCATCACATTGGATCCTCTGCAGCAGATTTCTCCGTCTTCTGCAAGTTTTACTTCCACATTTTTGATTCCCTGTCCCACGGTTCCAAATCTTCTTCCGCTCGAATCATATCTGTTTACAGAAATAACAGGAGAAGTTTCTGTGAGTCCGTATCCTTCCATCACCACAATTTTTGCTGCAGTGAAAATGCGCAGCAGACGTACCTGGCAAGCCGCAGCGCCTGTTACAATGGCTTTGACATTCCCGCCCAATGCATCTCTCCATTTGGAGAAAATCAATTTATTGGCAATGGCCAATTCCATATTGTAAATGATTCCCTGATTTTTATCCAACTCAAATTTATTGGCAACGCTCACTGCCCAGAAAAAGAGATTTTTCTTTACGCCTGTAAGTTCTCTTCCTTTGGCCATGATTTTTTCATAGACTTTCTCCAGCAATCTTGGTACAGTGGTGAAGAGGGTAGGCTTGACTTCTTTGAGGTTGTCGCCAACAGTATCGATGCTCTCTGCATAATAAATCGAAACACCGATATACATATATATATAGCTCACCATCCGCTCAAATATGTGGTTCAGTGGAAGGAAGCTCAAACAGCGATCGCTTGCATTGGCCACAGCAGAAACAATTTCTTCTACATTTTGAACGTTCTCCATGATGTTCTTGTGACTGAGCATCACACCCTTTGGAAATCCTGTTGTACCTGATGTATACAGAATGGTTGCGAGTTCATCCGGACGAATCGCATCTTTGATGGATTGTAGTTTTTCAAGATCAGACGCTGTGCCATTGTGCAGCAATTCCTTCCAATTCAATACACCGCTGAGTTCATTGAATGAATAGACAGCCTGTACGGAGGGAGTTTTTGATCTGACAGATTGAACCTTGTTGTACAATTCCTGGTCACTCACAAATACCATCTTGATCGACGCATCGTTGAAAATGAATTCCAGTTCATTGGGACTGATGGTTGGATAAATAGGGGTGAGGATGGCACCAGTTTGTTGAATCGCCAGATCCAGGATCAGCCACTCAGGACGGTTGTTGCTGAGCACCGCAATTTTATCTCTTCCTTCCACAGATCCATCCTGGTATCCCACGCCGGCATGCAGGAGTCCCATGCTGAGGCTGTCCACCAATTTTCTTACTTCCTGTGTACTGTATTTTCTCCAGTGCCCATTCTCTTTGGCCGCAAACATATCCTCTTGTGGAGAACGTTGTAGTTGCCAATCAAGGCAGTCGAATAGTCTTGTGGGTCTCATATGGCTTTGAGTTTTTTGTTATCAGTTGACGGTTGACTGTTCACGGGTAACTGATAACTGTTGTCGTTTTTTTCAAGTTAAAACTTTTTTCAACCCAAAACTCAAAACAGTCAACTGTTAACAGTTAACTCTCAACCGTAATCTATTGGCTCTCCGTTTATCTATAAAGAGCTGAAGGCATCTCTTTGTTCAATAGATGCTTGTAAATGAACATATTGTTTTCGTTGGTCGAATGTGCAGATTGGTTTCCACCCCATCCATGTCTTCCTCCTGGATATACCATGAACTCAAAATGTTTCTTTGCATCCTGTAATTTTTTCACCAGCTGTAAACTGTTCTGCAAGTGAACATTGTCGTCCATTGTTCCATGATAAATCCTCAGCAATCCTTTGTAATTGTCAACGTATGCCATGATGGAACCTGCTGCATATCCCTGCGGATTTTCTTTGGGAGTGTCCATGAACCTTTCGGTATAGTGGCTGTCATACAAATGCCAATCGGTAACACTTCCACCAGCCAAACCATGCGTAAAATATCCAGCACCTTTCGTAAGTGCCAGCGATGTCATGTATCCACCATAGCTGAATCCAGCAATTCCAACTCGGGTGGAATCTGCGCCATTGTTTCTCAGCCATTTCACAATGGTGATCCAATCTTTGAGTTCCCAATTGCCCAAATTTCTGTGCATGTAGTTGACACCATTTTTTCCAAAATGTCCGCTTGCTCTGTGATCCATTGCGACTTGTATGAGTCCCTCTTTCGCCCACCATTGGTTCAGCGGGCTAAACTGCCAGCCATCTCTCACGGTGCCTGCGTTGGGTCCACCATAAATATTGATCATCACCGGATATTTTTTGGAAGGATCAACATTCAATGGCCAAGTTATTCTGATGGGCAATTGAAATTTTCCATCTTCTGACGGAATGCGGATGATCTCTGTTTTTGCCAATGCATATTCTTCAAACGCAGCACCTGAACTTTTTCCTATTTCACCTACCATCTTACCCTTGTTGTTCACCATGGCCAAATGTTCCGGTGTTGAAGCATTTGAATACCTGGTAATAAAATAACTTCCCTGTGGAGAGAGGTCTATGCTGTGTGTGAAATCACCAAACGTTAATCGCATTTGGTTTTTCCCGTCGAAATCAACTCTGTATAAATCCGTCCTGGTTGATTCATGTTCTCTTGAAGTGAAATAGATAACATTTTTCACGGTATCAATCCATTGTACATCTGTGCTCCAATGATTTCCGTTTGTGATTTTATTTTTCAGACTTCCATCAGTATTGTGCAGGTACAATTGATCCCATCCATCTTTGTCACTCTTGATGATGATGCCTTTGTTGGATGGAAGAAAACTGATTCTTGCGCCCATGTCATCCAGATCCACCCATGTCTGTTGCACTTCTTTGTAAAATTCTTTTTTGGATCCATTGGATGGATTGACAGCATAAATGATCAGACTGTCTTGTCCTCTGTTCATCCACTGCACCAGCAAGGTTGATGCATTGGGCATCCAATAAGGCATGCCAAAATATTGGTCATAGGTTTCATTAAAATCCGCCCATACCAAAGAGGATCCATCTGTACTTGTAATACCCATTTTCACAGTGGGATTCGGATCTCCTGATTTTGGGTAGCGCGTATTCTCCACATATCCATGCTGTCCTGTTTCGCCAACAATGGGAAACAGAGGAACACGGGTGTCGTCCATGCGCATGAAGCAAATGGATTTGCTGTCTGGACTCCACCAGTATGATTTGTATCTGCTGGGTCGACCTAAAATTTCTTCAAAATACACCCAACTGGCATAACCGTTTAAAATCAAATCACTTCCGTCTTTGGTCAGCCTGAATTCTTTTCCAGATGAGAGTTCTACGGTATACAAATCATTTTTTCTTGTGAAAGCAACCCATTTTTTATCAGGAGAAAGGGTTGGATTCACTTCGGGATCGGATGATTTGGTAAGTTGTTTTTCTTGTTTTCCGTTGATATACAAAAACACATCGTTGTTAACCAATCGAACGTTGATGTTTTCGCTTTTTTCTTCTTGAAGGGCATCTTTGGAAGAGGGAACCACCTTGCCAGTTTTACCATTCATGATAAAATAGCGGGTTGAAGTGTCTCCGTTTTCTTTTTTACTGAACAATACCTGTTCGTCATCCACCCATCCCAATACTTGTGGAAGGGGTTGCAGTAGATTGGGAATTTTATCACCACGCAGCATTTGATTGTCCGTAAGATTTTTTTTCTGCGCAACAGCAACAATCGTCAACAGCAAGAAGCTGGATAATAATTTTATTTTCATGTTTGTATTTTAAATCAATCTCTGTAGTTCAATGCAGGCTTTCTGTTTCCCAACAGTGCTTCATATTGATAGTCACCCTTGAGTTTTTTGAATTCTTCTTTCGCTTGCTGAATCAATATTGGTTTGGTAAACAAGTCAATCGCTGTCATGGCCATGGTTTTGGCAGCTACATTCATGCCTTTGGTTCCAATCTCTGTTCCGCCACAAGCAACAGCCTGCCAGCTGTGAGCAGGTGTACCTGGAGCCCATGTCGCTGCTCTCAAGCCTACAGTGGGAACGGCATAGCTCACATCTCCCACATCGGTGGAGCCTCCTCCGGCATCGGTTTCAACTTTCAGTGGTTTGATTTTTGCGGCTTCTTCCACTGAGGGGTACTTGAAATTGAAGCTGCTTTGTATTTTTTCTGCAAATGCTTTTTCCTCTGCTGTATAGGTTACACCTCCAACGGATGATAAATTTTTTTGCATGACTTCTGCGAGTGATTTATTCAGCAACAAATCATGTGTACCACCGATCGTTTCATATTCCATCTTGGTTTCTGTTCCCAATGCAGCTGCTTTTGCTGCATTGACTACCCTGTTGAATATTTGTTTTACCTGATCGCGTTTGGGGTGACGTACATAATAATATACTTCTGCATAATCTGGAACCACATTGGGTGCTTTGCCACCACTGGTGATCACATAATGAATCCTTGTTTCCTGTGGAATATGTTCTCTCATCAGGTTTACCATATAGTTCATTGATTCAACTGCATCCAATGAAGAACGTCCATTTTCTGGAGATGCAGCGGCATGTGCGGAGAGTCCATAAAACCTGAATTTGGCAGAACTGTTGGCCAAAGCACTTGTCATGGTTACACCGTTCTCATTTCCCGGATGCCAGTGGATCACTGCATCTACATTGTTGAACAACCCTGCACGTACCATGTATACTTTGCCGGAGCCACCTTCTTCAGCTGGGCATCCGTATACTTTGATGGTTCCTGTAAATTTTTTTTCTTCGATCAGTTTTTTGATTTCAATACCTGCTGCAACAGATGCTGTACCAAACAAATGGTGTCCGCATCCGTGTCCGCCTGCTTGTCCCGCGATAGGCCTCTTCTCCGCCACTGCCTCCTGTGCCAATCCTGGCAATGCATCGAATTCAGCCAGGATGCCAATGACCGGTTGTCCGGATCCATAGGTTGCCACAAATGCCGTAGGTATTTCAGCAACTCCTGTCTCAATGCTGAATCCCTCTTTCTTGAGGGTTTCCTGCAGGAGTGCAGAGCTCTTTACTTCCTTGTACCCCAATTCTGCGTGCCCCCAGATTTGCAGTGCAATGTTTTTATATTGATCATATGCATTGTCGAGATGTTGAACTGCGCTTGCCTTCCATCCTTCTTCTGGAGCAGGAGCTGGCTTTTTCTTTTGTGCAAAGACTGACAAAGAGAGCAGCAGTAGACCCGCTGCAATAATCATACTCATTCGTTTCATGCCATGGAATTTTAGGTACACAATTTAACGGCTAATCCTTACATTTATACATGGACAACTGAATTTTTATCATCCTCTTTTGAATTAAAATCATTCGTATGCTTCGTTTCATTTATTCTTTGATTTTCACGCTTTTCTGTGTTTCGGCCATAGCACAAACCAGGAATACCCAAGGCACACTCAGGCAAAATGCTTTCAGCATGCATTCGATGTTGAGATCCAGCTCTCCATATAAAAACCTGCATTGGAGAAATGTGGGTCCAGATCTGATCAGCGGACGTTGTACGGAGGTGTTGGGTGTACCGGGTAATAAAAATATTGTGTATGCCTCTTTTGCATCAGGTGGATTTTGGAAGACATCCGATGCGGGAGAAACATGGGAACCATTGTCTGATCAAATCGGAACGCTGTCAATCGGCTCATTCGATGTTGCATCTACCAATCCCAATATTATATATGTGGGAACGGGGGAGGCAAATATTTTCAGGGCGTCACTGCCTGGGATGGGTGCATACAAATCAACCGATGGCGGAAAAACATGGAAGCATATTGGATTGACCAATACGGGCACCATTGCAAGAGTGCGCATTCATCCAACCAATCCTGACATCGTGTATGTTGCTGCGGGCGGCAATGAGTGGAGTTATAACAATGACAGAGGATTGTTTAAAACAATTGATGGCGGAAAAACATGGAAGAAGATTTTAGGCAACGATGAAAAAACAGGTGTCGTAGATGTAGCAATCGATCCTTCCAATCCAGATATTATATTGGTGTCAACCTGGAACCGTATTCGCAGAAGGTGGAGCGATCCTGTGCCTGAAGATGGAGACCAACTGTACAAGACAACCGATGGTGGAAAAACATGGAAGCAACTCACGCAAGGCTTGCCAGAAACCAAGTTTACTGGTCGCATTGGATTGAGTATTTCAAAAAGCAATTCCAATATTGTATATGCGTATGTCGACAATCATACACCCAAACGCGAACCAAAGGCTGGTGAGCTCGATCCATATGGTCGACCCATTCAAGTAATTCCTTTTGGTGTGCAAGTTTACAGAAGTGAAGACAAAGGTGAATCTTGGAAGAAAGTAAGTACAGAAGATGAAAAGTTGGAAAGGTTTGCCGGCACCTATGGATGGGTATTCGGAC
>JBEAYH010000004.1:0-3007 GCA_041159435.1 Bacteroidota bacterium
ATTTCCGGATAAGGCTTGTTATTGAATACATTTTTTTGCAGCCAGCTATTCAGAATACCTGTGCCATTGATGCACAACAACACCCCATATCTTTTTTTATCTGCCGCATGGTTGACATGCACAAAAGTATTAACGCGTGAAAGAGGATCATAGGAAGGCTGATCAATGACTCCATATACAACACCAGAGGTTCCTGCAGTTGCAGCCACCTCACCTGGATTCAGCACATTCAATGAAAATGCATTGTTGGGTTGGTCGCCCGCACGGTAGCAAATAGGAATAGACGAAACGAGTCCCAGTTCACTTGCAGCTTTTTCGGTAAGGAATCCCTGTTCGCCGAATTGAGGTACAGTTTTACAAATCAATCTTTCATCAATTTGATAATATTTCAGAAGATCACTGGCAAGGGATTCATCCAGCACATCCCACATCACGCCTTCTGATAGTCCAGATACAGTAGTCCTCATCTCCCCTGTCAACCTGTACGCTATATAATCACCAGGCAACATGACCTTATGAATCTTCTGATAAATGTCAGGCTGGTTATCTTTTACCCATTTGAGTTTGGAGGCAGTGAGATTTCCAGGTGAATTCAAATAATGCTCGAGACAGAAAGACTCGCCTAGTTGTTGAAAAGCATGGTTTCCAATTGCTACAGCGCGACTATCACACCAAATAACTGAGGACCTCAATGCATTTCCATCCTTATCAAGCATCACCAAACCATGCATTTGATATGAAATACCAATTGCTGCAATATCATTTTTTTTATAGTCGCATTCATCTGCGAGCATGGCCATGGCATTTTTCAGTTCATTCCACCACATCAAAGGATCCTGCTCAGCAAATCCGGGTTGTGGCGCAAGTATTTGCATCTCAGATGAAGGAGAATAGGCAGCGCCTATACAAAGTCCAGTCTCGACTGATACCAGCGAACACTTTACAGATGAAGATCCTACGTCAATCCCCAGAAGATATTTCATGTTTCTATTTTACTACGCTGAATGTATAAGAAGTCCTGCTCTTCCATGTTTCACCGGGCATCAACACTGCTGAAGGAAAATTCGGTTGATTCGGCGCATCTGGAAACTGTTGGGTCTCCAGACAAAATCCAGTTCTGAATTGATAAGCAACAGCTCTTCCTTTTTCAGTTCCATTCAAAAAATTACCTGTATAAAACTGAATACCAGGCTGGGTTGTATGCACATACATTTTTATTCCAGTGGTTTTATTTTCCACCTCCACTGCTGGAATACCATCGCCAGATTTATTCAAAACAAAATTGTGATCGTATCCTTTCCCGAAAATCAATTGCTGATCTTGATTATCAATATCCCTTCCTGTTTTTTTAGCTGTCAAGAAGTCAAATGCTGTACCAGCAACCTTTTTCAGTTCCCCTGTTGGTATAAGTGTGCTATCCACAGGTGTGAAAGTATCTGCATTGATTTTTATTTCATGATCAAGGATGGATTGAGAAGGATCTCCGGAAAGATTGAAATAGGCATGGTTGCTGATGTTCAGGATGGTGGATTTGTCTGTCAAGGCACTGTAATCAATCACCAGACTATTGTCTGCTCTCAATGAATACACCACAGTGAGTTTTACATTTCCAGGATACCCATTGTCACCATCTTTCATCACAATTGTAAAACGAATGGCATCGTTCATGATTCTTGCATCCCATACCTGCTTGTCAATGCTGTTGCCTCCTCCGTGCAAAGAATTCAATCCATCGTTTTGTGGCAATTGATAAACATTCCCATCCAATGTAAAACTTCCTTTTGCAATGCGGTTTGCATATCTACCAACTACACACCCAAAATATGATTTGCCGCTGTAATATCCCTTGATATCATCATATCCAAGCAAAACATTCTTACTGCCGCCATTCTTATCGGGCACATGAATAGCAACCAATGTTGCCCCGTAATTACTGATTTCAACAGTCATGCCGCTTTTGTTTTTCAACGTGTACAGCCTAACAGGTTTTTTATTGATTGTATCTGAAAACGCGCTTGCCCTCTCCTTGTCAATAGGCGCATGTTCACGGGGAGTAGGAGAAACAACACAGGCGGAAAATCCCGCGAGCAAAACATGTGCGAAGGCGACAATTTTTTTCATATGAAACATTAAAATTCACAGGCACCATCACCTGTACTTGCAATATAATATTTTGGTTCGACACCAAACGTTGTGCTGTATTTCTCAGAGATGATGTCCATGATGGATGGGATTTTATCTTCCTGAACAAGAAAAATGACGCAGCCTCCAAATCCGCCCCCCATCATCCTTCCACCCCATATCCCATCGATGGATTTGCTCCATTCTACCAACTTATCAAGTTCCTTGCAACTCACCTGATACTGATCTTTCAATCCATCATGCGAGGAGTACAATAATTTACCTGAAGCACTCCAATCGTTTTTTGAAATTGCAGCAACAAATTCATGCAGTCTCCAATTCTCATCGATTACATAATTTGCTCTATTCCATTCATGCTCATTGAGCAGATGTTGATGTGCATCGATATCTTCTTTTCGAAGATCTCGGAGGGAAGTTGCCTGTACCCCTTTCTGGTTCAATTTAAATACAACCGATTCACATTCTTGTCTTCTTAGATTGTATGCTGAAGATGCCAATTCATGTTTGATGCATGTATCGATCAACAGGATTTTATTTGTTTGCAATTTCAGCGTAACATACTCGAAATCCAAGCTTCTGCAATCCAATTTGATTGCCATGTCTTTTTTTGCATGGACACTTGCAAACATGTCCATGATCCCGCATTGGAGTCCCACGAAATTATTTTCAGCCTCCTTCGCTACCAGCGTCAGTTCAAGATCTGAAAGGTTGAATTGATGTATTTCATTGAACGCCTTGGCAAAAACTACTTCCAGTGCAGCCGATGATGAGAGTCCCGCACCTACTGGAATTTCCGATTGTATTACTGCGTTGAATGGTTGGATTTCGAGTCCCCTCGCCTTCAAAGCATTGATCACTCCCCATA
>JBEAYH010000013.1:0-13294 GCA_041159435.1 Bacteroidota bacterium
ATATATGGTTGAGAATTTTACTCATCGCCCTTACAACAGCATGTACAGTTTTTCTTTTTGATCGATTTGAGGAATCAAAAATGGATGAGGGACTGCAAAAATTCATAAAACTAGATAAATACCAATCAGATTTTGCAAAAGCTGAGAATGCATTACAGTTAGCTCCAAATGATGAAAAAGCCAAACAAGAATTGAACAGCGCAGAAAAAAAATTAAGCAAGGCCAAGGAGGTGTATAATCAGATTGCTCCACAAATAAAGGACTATGACAATATAGGCGCAGATGTTATTGCTGCATCTGCATACAGCAATGGACTGCTGGCAGATATTGAAGTGAGCAAATTAAAAGATGAAGTAAGAAATGCCAATAGCTACCTCGTTTTGGAGGCACTCTCTACCGACAATAAAGAAAAACACGATGAGTTTGAAATTGCCAAAAAAGAAACAGAGAAATATAAAGAGCCCTTGAAGGCCTTTTTGAAAAAGGAAATTTCACTGGATAGTGCAATGACTGCCATCAATGTTATTTATCCGATTGATCCCAAAAACCTGGACAAGATCAAAACCAAAATTAAAAAATTTGATATCCAACAATCATTCAAAAAGGATATTGAAAAATCTGACAATGGCGGAATTGTTTGGGGCATCGTTTTTACATCCTTGTTATTTATATTGGTATACCTCTATGTCGAAAAAATAAAAACCCCTACCGCATACTCCATTGCATCTATGTTTAAAAAGTTGCAGTTGTTCAGTTCTGCAGCGTTCAGTATCGGTCATGGAGGAAATGATGCTCAAAAAGTAATGGGTATCATTGGCGCAGCGTTGATAGCCAACGGAAGCATACAAGATTTTGGGCAATTACCAAATTGGGTTCCTGTTGCCTGTTACTTGGCCATTGGTGTGGGCACCATGAGTGGAGGATGGAAGATTGTAAAGACCATGGGTACGAAGATTACAAAGGTTACACCACTGGAAGGTGTTGCTGCTGAAACAGCAGGAGCTTTCACACTGTTCTTCACAGGACAAATGGGAATTCCAGTCTCAACCACTCATACCATCACCGGATCGATCATAGGAGTTGGTGCTACAAAGAGATTAAGCGCGGTGCGTTGGGGAGTTACCTCCTCGCTGTTGGTAGCATGGATACTGACCATTCCGGTGAGTGCTTTGCTTGCTGCCCTTTGCTATTTGATTATACAGATGGCAATGTAATTCACATGTAAAAAATCTATAGGATGCTATCCATCGGATGGCATCCTATTTTTTTGAGAGCCATATAGAAAATCAACCTCTTCAATGAGATAGAAAAGAAAAGGCCTCCGCGAAGCGGAGGCCTTAAGTTATATTTGGCTTGGCCTTGACTAGTTGTCGAACTTCAGATCCAATCCCAATCCACGCAACTCGTGTACCAATACATTGAAGGATTCTGGTATTCCAGCTTTAGGAACATTGTCACCCTTCACGATTGATTCATAGGTCTTGGCTCTTCCAATGATGTCATCAGACTTCAAGGTGAGCAATTCCTGCAAGATGTTGGAAGCACCATATGCTTCGAGTGCCCACACCTCCATCTCACCAAAACGTTGTCCACCAAACTGTGCCTTACCACCGAGCGGCTGCTGGGTGATCAGTGAGTATGGACCAATAGAACGGGCGTGCATCTTATCATCCACCATGTGGTGCAGTTTCAACATATAAATGATACCAACCGTTGCTTTTTGGTGGAATCTTTCACCTGTTTCACCGTCATAGAGATAGGTATGTCCGAAGCTTGGCAATTGAGCCTTGTCAATCAAATCTTTGATTTCATCAACAGATGCACCATCGAAAATTGGCGTGGAGAATCTCAATCCGAGTTTTTCACCAGCCCATCCAAGGATGGTTTCATAGATCTGTCCGAGGTTCATACGAGAAGGTACGCCCAATGGATTCAATACGATATCTACAGGGGTTCCATCTTCAAGGAATGGCATGTCTTCTGCCCTCACAATCTTGGCTACGATTCCTTTGTTACCATGGCGACCTGCCATCTTATCTCCCACTTTCAGCTTGCGCTTCACTGCAAGGTATACTTTGGCAAGTTTCAATACGCCAGCAGGGAGTTCATCACCAATAGAGATGTTGAATTTCTCTCTCTTGTATCTACCAAGTTCTTCGTTGTAACGGATGTTGTAATTGTGCAAGAGCGTATTGATGGCATCGTCGATTTTTGCATCAGTTGTCCAACCCAATGGATTGATGTTCTGATAATCGATTCCTGCCAGTGCTTTCGCATTGAACTTAGAACCCTTTCCAATGATTACTTCACCGAAGTTGTTGGAAACACCAGCTGAAGTTTTATCCTTCAACAATGTCTGCAACTTGCTCACCAACAAATCAAGGATGTCTTTTTCTGTTTGGTTGTGGATGGACTCTAATTTCTCAAGCGCTGCTTTTTCTTTCGCTTTTGAGTTTTTGTCTTTCTTGGCGCGCTGGAACAATTTCTTACCAATCACAACTCCTTCTGTTCCACTTGGTGCTTTCAAAGAAGCATCTTTTGCATCGCCTGCTTTGTCACCAAAGATGGCACGCAAGAGTTTCTCTTCTGGTGTTGGATCACTTTCACCTTTTGGAGTGATCTTTCCAATCAGAATATCTCCTTCTTTCACCTGGGCACCGATGCGGATGATACCATACTGATCCAAATCCTTTGTTGCTTCCTCAGAAACGTTTGGAATATCTGGAGTCAATTCTTCTTCACCGAGTTTAGTATCACGCACTTCCAATTCAAATTCAGAGATGTGAATAGAAGTAAACAAATCTTCGCTGACAACTTTCTCATTGATTACAATCGCATCTTCGAAGTTATAACCCTTCCAAGGCATGAAAGCAACTTTCAAATTGCGTCCCAATGCCAGTTCACCGTTCTTCACCGCATAACCTTCCGTCAAGAAATCACCTGTTTTCACACGCTGACCTTTTGCAACAGCAGGACGAAGTGTGATGGATGTTTCTTGGTTGGTTTTGATGAATTTGGTTAAGCGATATACTTTCAAATCATCTTCAAAGCTCACGAGCTTTTGTGCTTCATCGCGCTCATAACGAACATGAATTTCATTTGCATCTACAAACTCAACAACTCCCTCGCCTTCAGCATGCAGCTGGATTCTTGCATCACGCGCAGCTTTTGCTTCCAAACCAGTACCAACGATCGGCGCATCTGGCTTGATCAAAGGAACAGCTTGGCGTTGCATGTTCGATCCCATCAATGCACGGTTGGCATCGTCATGCTCAAGGAATGGAATCAGTGATGCACTCAACCCAACAATTTGGTTCGGAGCTACGTCCATGAATTCAACTTCATTGGGCTCGAGAATGGGGAAGTCACCCGTTTGTCTGGCCTTTACTTTATCTTCTGCAAACTCACCTTTTTCTGTAAGCGGTACGTTTGCCTGTGCAATCTTGGCTGTATCTTCTTCTTCCGCACTGAGGTAAGTCAGTTTCTTCACTTCAACTTTGCCATTGTTTACTTTGCGGTAAGGAGTCTCAATGAATCCCATCTCGTTGATCTTTGCGTGTACGCAAAGTGTAGAGATCAATCCAATGTTGGGACCTTCCGGAGTTTCAATCGTACACAAACGACCGTAGTGTGAATAGTGTACGTCACGCACCTCGAAACCTGCACGCTCTCTGCTCAAACCACCGGGACCGAGCGCAGAGATACGGCGCTTGTGGGTGATTTCACTGAGTGGATTGGTTTGATCGAGGAACTGAGACAACTGTGATGTTCCAAAGAAAGAATTGATCACAGAAGACAATGTACGCGCGTTGATCAAATCAACTGGCGTAAATACTTCATTGTCACGTACGTTCATACGCTCACGGATGGTACGAGCCATTCTCGCGAGACCAACACCAAACTGTGCATACAATTGTTCACCAACTGTACGAACACGTCTGTTGCTGAGGTGATCGATGTCGTCAATCTCTGCCTTGCCGTTGGTAAGACGTACGAGGTATTTGATGATTTCGATGATATCTTCTTTGGTCAGGGTCTTTTGATTCAACCCGTAGTTGAGATTTAATTTCTTGTTGATCTTATAGCGACCCACTTCACCCAAATCATAACGCTTGTCACTGAAAAACAACTTGTCAATGATACCACGCGCAGTTTCATTGTCTGGAGCATCTGCACCACGCAATTGCTTGTAGATATGCTGAACTGCCTCCAACTCTGAGTTGGAAGTATCCTTGTTCAATGTGTTGTATATGATGGCATAATCACCACTTACTTCTTCTTTCTGGATGAAGATGCTCTTCACACCAGTTTCAAGAATGGTGTTCATGTCTTCTTCAGACAAAACGGTATCACGCTCAAGCACCACTTCATTTCTTTCAAGAGAAACAACTTCACCAGAATCTTCATCTACAAAATCTTCTACCCACGTCTTCAGCACCCTGGCAGCAAGACGTTTGCCCACAAGTTTATCCAAAGTCTTTTTGTCGGTCTTTACTTCATCAGCCATTCCGAACAACTCAAGGATGTCTTTATCGGTTTCGAATCCAATCGAACGAAGCAAGGTAGTTACCGGGAATTTTTTCTTGCGATCGATGTATGCATACATCACGTTGTTGATATCGGTAGCAAATTCCATCCATGCGCCCTTGAAAGGAATCACACGTGCAGAGTATATTTTTGTTCCGTTTGGATGCAGTGATTGTCCGAAGAACACACCAGGAGAACGGTGCAACTGAGAAACCACTACCCTTTCAGCACCATTGATCACAAATGTACCACGCGGAGTCATGTAAGGAATGTTTCCAAGAAACACATCCTGAACGATGGTTTGGAAGTCAACGTGCTCCTCGTCGTTACAGCTCAAACGGAGCTTTGCCTTGAGTGGAACAGCATAGGTGAGTCCACGCTCCATACATTCTTCAATGGTGTAGCGGGGAGGATCGATAAAATAATCCAAGAACTCCAACATGAAGATGTTCCTGGTATCGTTGATAGGGAAATTCTCTTTGAATACTTTGAACAAGCCTTCGTTGTTGCGCTTATCAGGCGTAGTTTCCAACTGGAAAAAATCCTTGAAGGATTGAATCTGAATTTCTAGAAGATCTGGAGTTTCTGCAAGGTGTTTTACCTTACCAAAATGCACTCTTTTTGAAGCCACTTTTGCTGATGACATAGTCTGATGTGCTTTTAAACGTGTGATCGGACTGAAAGACAATAAGACTCCCTTAACATTTACTTATTTAAGTAATTGATTATCAACATTTTATGTTGTTGTAGGGGGTCAAATTGTAATTAGCCCAATTTAAAGGACTGCGAAGTTACGGGAAATGGGGGAAATGGACAAATATTTGGAGGGGTAGATATCTGCCAAAAAAGGCATAAAAAAAGCCGGACGAATCCGGCTTTCAATATTGAAGTATCGGGATGATTACTTGATTTCAACTTCAGCACCCGCCTCTTTCAACTTAGCAGCCAAATCGTCTGCTTCAGCCTTAGAGACACCCTCTTTCACAGGCTTTGGAGCTCCGTCAACGAGGTCTTTTGCTTCTTTCAATCCAAGTCCAGTGAGATCTTTCACAACCTTCACCACACCCAATTTGCTTGCTCCACCGCTTACGAGGATTACATCGAATGCTGTTTTTTCCTCAGCAGCAGCTGCGGCACCACCGCCACCACCTGCTACTACAACTGCAGCTGCAGCTGGTTCGATACCATAATCAGCCTTTAATACGTCGGCCAATTCTTGAACTTCTTTTACTGTAAGGCCAACCAGTTGTTCGGCCAATGCTTTTACGTCTGCCATGTTTTTACTTTTTTAACCGCTTTCACAGCTTAAGCTCCAGCGGATGGTTATAAAATATGCCACATTTGAACCTCAGTGGCGTTGGGTTTTTTACATTGTTACTCAGCAGCTGCAGCACCTTGTTTTTCGTGGTGATGCAACAAACCAGCCAATACACGCTTCGCGGGAGACTGCAACAATCCGATGACTTCTCCGATGAGTTCGTTCTTGGTTTTGATTTGTGTCAATGCTGTTAGGTTGTTGTCTCCAACAAATACATCTCCATTGATGAAAGCTGCTTTCAATTCAGGTCTTTCCACGTTTCCTTGCTTGCGGAAAGAACTGATGATCAGAGCTGGTTCTTTGGGGTTTTCAGAGAACATCAACGCGGTTACGTTGTGCAATGAATCATACACACCTGCATATTTTTCAGCATCGAGTGTTTCCAATGCCTTGCGGATAAGTGTATTCTTTGCAACTTTCATTTCAACCTTCTTGTCGAAACAAAATCTTCTGAGGTTGCTTACCTGTTCTACTGTTAATGATTCAGTATTGGTGATGTAGAAATTGTTGTACTGTCCGAATTTCTCCTTCAGCACATCAATCACTTCATTTTTTTCTTGCTTAGTCATGTTAAGCGTTTTAATTATTTAAAATATGCCTGGATTAGTGTACAAGCACTTTTGTGTCAATAGCGATAGAGGGACTCATGGAACTAGCCATGAAAACACTCTTCAGATAAGTTCCTTTTGCTGTTGAAGGCTTGGCTTTGATGATTGCATTCAACAATTCCATGCTATTCTCAGCAATCTTCTCTGGTGTGAAGCTAACGCGACCGATAGATGCGTGAATGATACCAGCTTTGTCAACCTTGAATGCAACCTTACCTGCCTTTACATCATTCACAGCAGCTGATACATCGTTGGTAACAGTTCCTGTTTTAGGGTTGGGCATGAGGTTACGCGGACCGAGCACCTTACCGAGTTTACCAATTTTTGGCATCACGGAAGGAGTTGCAACGATTACATCGATGTCTGTCCATCCACCTTCAATCTTGGTGATGAATTCATCCAATCCAACAAAATCAGCTCCAGCTGCATTGGCCTCGGCTTCTTTGTCGGGCGTGCAAAGCACCAATACTTTTTTGGTCTTACCCGTACCGTGGGGAAGTGTTACCGTACCCCTGATGGCCTGATCGGCCTTCTTTGGATCTACACCCAAACGAATGTGCAGGTCAACCGAACTATCAAATTTTGTAGTATTTACTTGTTTTACGAGTCCAGATGCTTCAGCAAGCGAATAAACTTTTTTATCATCCACTTTGCCGGCAATGGCTTTTCTTTTTTTAGTGATTCCCATCTTGATTCAGATTTAGGCTGTGATCAATTAATTTTCCCAAGGGGCTTTACCTTCAACTGTAATACCCATGCTTCTTGCAGTACCGGCTACCATGCGCATGGCGCTGTCAACCGTAAAGCAATTCAGATCAGGCATTTTGTCTTTAGCAATCGCCTCAACCTGTGCCCAGGTAACCTTACCCACTTTAGAGCGGTTAGGTTCTTTGGAACCACTTTGAAGTTTGCTGACCTCTAGCAATTGAACTGCTGCCGGAGGGGTTTTGATAATGAAATCAAATGATTTGTCTGAGTAAACTGTAATGACAACAGGTAAAACCTTACCCATTTTGTCTTGCGTCCTGGCATTGAACTGCTTACAGAACTCCATGATGTTGACACCTTTGGAACCGAGTGCGGGACCAACAGGAGGTGCAGGATTGGCTTGACCGCCTTTGACCTGCAACTTTACATAGCCAGAAATTTCCTTAGCCATATGTTTGTTTTTTTTGGTGATAGCGTCCTGGCATTCATTGACAGGACTCCCAAATCCATTCAAAAAAAGAACTTTCGATTGGGGCGGCAAAGGTATAGCAGATTGTTGAATCTGCAAAGGATTTTTTGCATCTCTCCTACCAATTTTTGGCTGGTTCAATGTACGGGGACCGGTGGATTAATTCTAGATAACTTACTGACAAGTAGGAAGTTTTGAACGGTTTTAATCTGTAATTTGACACAACTATACAAACGCACTAAAATTCAAACAAGATGGCAACTGCAAAAAAATCCAAGAAAAAAGCAAGCGTAAAAAAGGCTGCACCCAAAAAAGCTGCGAAGAAAAAATCAGTAAAAAAAGCTGCGAAGAAAGCTGCTTCGAAAAAGTCAGTTAAGAAGACAACAAAAAAAGTTGTGAAAAAAGCTGCAAAGAAAGTCGCGAAAAAAGTTGCAAAGAAAAAAGCAGTGAAAAAGGCTGCAAAAAAATCTGCACCAAAGAAAGCAGCCAAAAAAGCAACGAAAAAAGTTGTAAAGAAAGTTGTAAAAAAAGTTGCGAAGAAAGTTGCAAAGAAAAAGACCGTTAAAAAATCAAGCAAGCCAGCACCTGCACCAATTGTTGCTCCCGCTCCTGTTGTGGAAGCACCAGCACCTGTTGCAGATGGTGGACAAGGTCAGTTGTTTTAGCTTGCATGCACCGCACAAAAAAAGGGAAGCAATTGCTTCCCTTTTTTTGTGCGAATATTTTTTTACTAAGAAATTTTTTCTACTTGCATGTAGTTGAGTTCAACAGGTGTTGATCTTCCAAAAATTTTCACGGTCACCTTCAATTTCTTTTTCTCATCATTCACTTCTTCGATCACACCATTGAAATCATTGAATGGTCCGTCCACAATTTTAATGGTCTCGCCAATGATGAAAGGCTCGCTCATGGTCATTCCACCGGCATCGCTCATTTCATCGATCTTACCCAGCATCTTATTAACCTCTGCCTTTCTGAGGGCAATGGGATTCTCTTTACCTAAAAAGTGAATAACATTGGTGGTATTCTTGATGGCTGTGATGATGTCGTCATGCAATTTTCCTCCAACACATTCAATCATCACATATCCAGGGTAGAAGTTGCGCTCACGCATCACTTTTTTACCATTTTGCACCTTGTACACTTTCTCCACAGGAAGAAATACCTGCTTGATCGCTTTGTCCCAGCCATTGCGCACAATGTCTTTATCCAGGTACTCCTTCACCTTCTTCTCCTTGCCGGAGATAACGCGAAGTACGTACCATTTGGTTTCTTGTTGTGTTATTATTTCTTCCATTACTTAAACAATGAATAAACGAATTTAAGTGCAGAGCTGCTTCCAAGGTCCAATACCCAAACGATGGCAGTAATCACCAATGTTGCAACGAGTACAATCATGGTTGATTGTTGCAACTGTTGCCAGTTGGGCCAGGTCACTTTCTCCATGAGCTCCTTGTAGGAGTCTTTGAAGTATGCTTGTATTTTGTTCATTTCTTTCAGGTTTTATAACCGAGGGTGGTAAAGGTACCCAAAGTTTTCCTTTTTGCACGGGCACTAGGATTCGAACCCAGATCAAAGGTTTTGGAGACCTCTATTCTACCATTGAACTATGCCCGTTCTTAAGAAACAAAGTACCCAGAGGGTCTCCAGGTACTTTGCTGTTGATATAACTTTTGAGGTCAAACACTCGCATGAGCGTCAAAACCAAACAAGTCTTATTTGAGGATCTCTGTAACCTGTCCAGCTCCCACTGTACGGCCACCTTCACGGATCGCGAACTTCAATCCTTTTTCCATAGCGATCGGCTGGATCAACTTCACTTTCAAGTTGATGTTGTCACCAGGCATCACCATTTCAGTACCTGCAGGAAGCTCCACTTCACCAGTTACGTCTGTAGTACGGAAATAGAACTGTGGACGGTACTTATTGAAAAATGGAGTATGACGTCCACCTTCATCTTTGCTCAATACGTATACTTCACCATTGAAGTCAGTGTGTGGCGTGATAGAACCTGGCTTGCAGATTACCATTCCACGACGGATGTCTTTTTTCTCAACACCGCGGAGGAGAAGACCTGCGTTGTCTCCAGCTTCACCTTCGTCCAACAACTTGCGGAACATCTCAACACCTGTTACAGTAGAAACAAGTTTATCTTCTTGCATTCCTACGATTTCAACACCTTCACCCACTTTGATTTTTCCACGCTCGATACGACCAGTAGCAACTGTACCACGACCAGTGATGGTGAATACGTCTTCTACTGACATCAAGAATGGAAGATCAATCGGACGAGGAGGCAATGGGATATAGCTGTCAACTGCATCCATCAATTCGTTTACAGTTGTAACCCACTTTTCTTCACCAGCCAATGCACCGGTAGCAGAACCTTTGATGATAGGAGTGTTGTCTCCATCAAAACCTCTCTTGGTCAACTCTTCGCGGATTTCCATCTCAACGAGGTCAAGCAATTCAGGATCATCAACAAGGTCAACCTTGTTCATGAATACAACAATACGAGGAACACCTACCTGACGCGCAAGCAAGATGTGCTCTTTGGTTTGTGGCATGGGACCGTCAGTTGCGGCAACCACGAGGATTGCACCGTCCATCTGTGCGGCACCAGTAATCATATTTTTTACATAGTCAGCGTGACCTGGACAGTCAACGTGAGCGTAGTGACGAGAAGCAGTTTCGTATTCTACGTGTGCTGTGTTGATGGTGATACCTCTTTCTTTTTCTTCAGGTGCACCGTCAATTTCGTCATACTTCTTTGCCTGAGCGAGACCTTTTTTAGAAAGAATCTCGGTAATGGCAGCAGTTAATGTTGTCTTACCATGGTCAACGTGTCCGATTGTACCAATGTTAACGTGGGGTTTGTCCCGCTTGAAGGTCTCTTTAGACATTGTTATCTGTTTTTATGTTTTTTACTAACTATTGAAACGGCCGCAAAGTTATTGACTTTGGGACGATTTAAAAAAGAATTTTTCCAGGGTAAATGGAGCCGTTGATGAGAATTGAACTCACGACCTCTTCCTTACCAAGGAAGTGCTCTACCACTGAGCTACAACGGCCTTGATGCCATACCACTGAGCCCTGCCGACAGGCAGGTACAATGGCCTAAGACCGCACAGCCTGGCGGTTGTGAGCGGGAGACGAGGCTCGAACCCGCGACCTATAGCTTGGAAGGCTATCGCTCTACCAACTGAGCTACTCCCGCATGAATCTGGTAAACAGTTGCCGAACCCATTCCATAGGGTGTGGGCAGGAGTGGATTCGAACCACTGAAGTCGAAAGACAGCGGATTTACAGTCCGCCCCATTTGGCCGCTCTGGAACCTGCCCGCTATGTTTTTCTCAATCCAATGGTTTGTTCCGTAGATGGAGCCAGAGAAGGGACTCGAACCCCCGACCAGCTGATTACAAATCAGCTGCTCTACCAGCTGAGCTACTCTGGCCTGTACAGATTGGAAAAACTTATCTTGACTTATTTACCAGGAAAAGTTGACAAATAAAGATCTACCCCATTTTTTGGGGAATGCAAAGGTAACGGAAATTGTTAAATGCAAAAATTTTGAGGTGGAATTTTAGAAAGAATTCCAAACGCTTCTACGCATACTGTTTTTCCTTGACTCTTTTGATCTGAACCAATACAGCATCCATTGCCATATCAAAGGATTCTTCAAAAGATTTGGTGGTGTGTTTTACAAACAATGCTCGCTTGGGAACCTTCACCCGGATCTCAGCAATTTTGTCTTTGATCTGGTGCATCACGTTGTCAAGCTTCAAATACACATCAACTGTCATGATCTTGTCGTGGTGACTGGATAATTTGGAAATCTTTCTGTTTACGTGATCCAATAATTTGCTGTCTGCATCAAAGTGCAATGCATGAATGTTTACTGTCATAACCCAAAAATTTAAATGTTACGCATCAAAAAATACCCAACATTTAAGTTACTGAAAAAATGAAAGTTCGGCAAAAAAATATCTGTTAAATAAAACCTAGATCATCCCTTGGGATGCGATTTCTTATGTATGTCACGCAGCCGCTCAATGCTGTTGTGTGTGTACACCTGCGTAGCCGCAAGACTGCTGTGTCCGAGTAACTCTTTTACCGCATTCAGCTCAGCACCATTGGATGTAAGATGTGTGGCGAAACTGTGTCGGAGGACATGCGGACTCTTCTTATCAGCAGTTGTAATCAATGAGAGGTATTTTTTTACAACCGTATACAATTGTCTCGCACCCGGATGCTTGCCCTTGCCATTCACCAATAACAATGATTTGGATGCATCTGGAAATGCCTGGCCGACTTCCTCGGTAAATTTTTTTATGGTATCAACCAATGCATCACTGATTGGTATTACCCTCTCCTTGTTTCCCTTTCCTAGTACTTTTATTTGTGAACGCGGAAAGTCAATTTGCGATGTTTTAAGATGAACCAATTCACTTACACGCATTCCAGTCTGATACAAAAGATTCACAACAAGAAACTCCATGCGTCCACCTAAATCATCTGGAAAATGATCATGTTGCAAGAGCTGATCCATTTGCTGCGCTTCAACATAGGTGGGCAATCTTTTTTTTGTTTTCAATACCTGGATGGTTTTCGCAGGACTCACCCCTATCCATTCCCGCGTGAGACAATATTTAAAAAAAGATTTCAACGTAGATATTTTCCTGTTGATGGTTCTGGGCGTTATCTTCTGCGCGGCAAATGCAGCCATCCATGATCTGATCATCGAAGGATTGATTTGATCTAGCTGATCAGTCGCAAACTGAGCACTTAGAAACTGTGCAAAATGTTCTAGATCATCTGTATATGCCGTAATGGTGTGAACCGAAAATCGCTTCTCAAATTTGATAAAATCATGAAAAAAACCAATGGCATCCCTGATTGATACAGACATAAAAAAAGTAGCCATAAAGTTACTAAACCCTATGACTACTTGGTATAATTTAACGGAAGGAAGTGCTTATGCTTCGATCTCGCCGTTGTGAATCTTCTGCTTGTAGATTGCCTTCAATACTTCGCCCCTGCGCTTGACAGATGGCTTTGTAAATGATTGACGCTCACGAAGTTGCAAAAGTACTTTTGCCTTTTCGTACTTCTTTTTGTACTTCTTCAATGCTTTGTCAATGTTCTCGCAATCTTTAGAATCAATGATTAACATAAAATTTCTCCGGTTTTAAAGGAGTGCAAAGATATGAGAATTTTTAAGAAAAACAAGCATAATCTTCACCTGGCACTCCTATCCCATCACACTGAATAAAATTTTTACTGGTCTCCCGGATGTCAAGCTCCCATATGACAGGCTCCTTCCAAGTCCATTTGGGAACCTCCATTTGCTCTTCCTTCAAATCGATCATACCACTCTATTAAAGATATCATGTACAATAAATGAAAACCCAACACATGTTGCCTGCCCCTGCGTTTGGTGCCAAGCAATTCCCTGTGCACTGCTTCCAACTTTTTCACGTCGAAGAAAGCAGAATGCCTGAAACGATCAATGAGAAATTCAACTTTTTCAGTGAGAAAATGCTCTCTTTGTAAACGTCTTCCAAGGTCTGCCGTTTGCGGCTTGGGATGGATGTTCGACAAAATGGATATTGGAAGACGACCAGCCATTGATTTCTTCAAGAGGTATTTTTCTATCCCTTTTCT
>JBEAYH010000042.1:0-17744 GCA_041159435.1 Bacteroidota bacterium
AAGGAGGATTTCTCAGGCTCACATAATTTTGCAGCGACTGCTGAAGAGCATTTCAAGAATGCTAAAAAATATCAGCGGGCACTGGACAGTCTGAAGATTCATTAATCTACAATGATCAAACTACAAAGGATCATCATTGAAAGTTGGCCGGTCAAACCAATCATTGACTGGTCGAAAAAAGTTATACTACCCGGATTCGAAGGAATTCCTCTGTACGATGTAGTTGTTTTTTTTATGAAACAAACCCAGCAAATAGGATTGAATGAAAGAGCTGCCGCTGTTGCATTTAATTTTCTAATGGCCATCCCTCCTCTCTTCATCTTCCTGTTCACCACTCTTTCGTTTTTTCCAGGCTCGAAAAAACTATACAGCGAAATTCTGATTCTGCTCAAAAATATAGTTCCCGACAACAGAACTTATCTGATGATCAAAAGTGTAACAGACGATTTTTTCTCTGCAGGAACCGGCACGCTTTCATTTGGATTGTTGCTTGCACTTTATTTCTCATCGAATGCCACTATTACCCTGATGCGTACATTCAGAAAATCCATGTTGCACATCGAAATTGAAAACAGAAATTTTATCCAAATCAGGCTGACGGCCATACGGCTGACTTTCATCATCGTGCTGTTGATATTGGCAACGATTCTTGTCATGTTCACACAAAGTATTTTTATTGGATATATAGCAGAGATATTGAAAATAAAAAATCACTCCCTCGACTGGCTGATTGCTGCAACTCAGATCTTACTTACAGTTATGCTGATATTTTTTGCCATCGGACTGATTTATAAATACGCTCCTCATGTGCAGAAAAAATGGAAAATAAGAACCCCAGGATCTATTTTAGCAACCATATTGATCATCACATTTTCTTACCTTTTTTCTTATTGGGTCAACAACATTGCAACCTACAATAAAATATATGGTTCTCTTGGAAGTATCTTGATTTTGATGTTCCTGGTATTTGTGAATTCCCTCGTACTCTTGATTGGATTTGAACTAAATGTTTCCATTAATTCGATCAAAACTATTTCAGAAAAAAGACAACAATCCTGATATGATACCACAACCTCGTCCTTTTATACTGGCTGAAACCAATTGGAAAGAAATCCAACAGCATTCATTTGATATCGCCGTGCTTCCCTGGGGCGCGACCGAAGCACATAATTATCACATGCCTTATGCTACAGATAATTATCAGGTAGATGCCATTGCATATCAATCAGCTGAAAAAGCCTGGAACAAAGGGACGAAAGTCCTGGTACTCCCAACCATCCCTTTTGGAGTCAACACCGGACAAATGGATATTGCTTATTGCATAAACATGAATCCATCCACACAATTGGCAATTTTAAAAGATGTATGTGAAGTTGTAATCAGACACGGTGCAACCAAGTTCATTATTTTAAACGGACATGGAGCAAATAATTTTGTTTCAATGATCAGAGAATTGGCGGGACTGTTTCCTTCACTTTTTATAAGTGTCATCAATTGGTATCAATCAGCTAAGAAAGATGATATATTTGAAAACAAAGGTGATCATGCAGACGAAATGGAAACAAGCGTGATGATGCACCTCCATCCTGAATTGCTCTTGCCAATTGAAATGGCAGGAGATGGTGCCAACAAAAAATTCACCCCAAAGGGTTTACAGGAAGGCTGGGCCTGGACACAAAGACCTTGGACGAAAATCTCCCAAGACACTGGTTCTGGTAATCCATCCAAGTCAAGTGCTGAAAAAGGAACACGTTTCATTGAAAGATGCACTGATAATATCTGTGATTTTTTCTGTGAAATCAATCAGAAATCCATTGATACACTTTTAAAATAAATCATACATGCTCCCAAAAACCTCCCTATTGCTTTTCATTTGTTCAATCTATTTTTCAATCAACGGTTTTTCACAAACCTATTCTTTAGATTCAACGAAACTGATCGACCCTGAAAAACAATTGGCTGAAGTCATCGTTTTTGGTGCTGAAAAAAAACAACAGAAATTAACCTCTACTCCAAATGCTATTACCCTGATTGATAAGAATAACATAAGAATTCTTAGAATATGGGAAATCAATCAATTACGTGGTATTGCGCCCAATTTCAATCTTGCCCATTCTGGAGACAACCGGAACATTGCCAGCATCAGAGGAATTGTTACAACCTCCTACGATCAGGCTGTTGCTACTTATATTGATGGCGTTCCTCAATTCAATCTTGATACCTACATTCCTCAACTCAATGATATCGAAAGCATTGAGATTATTCGGGGAGCACAAGGAACATTTTATGGTAGAAACAGCATGGGTGGTGTTATCAACATTATTACCCAAGCACCTAAAAACAAGCCCAGTCTCCAAGCCGATTTAAATTATGGAAACATGGGACAAAAGAGGGCAAGTATCCAATTTAAATCCCCACTCATCAAGGATAAATTGTTCTTGAGTTCATCGTATTTGTATGATGCAAAAAATGGGTTTTACACCAATGATTTTACAAACGATTCATATGACAGACAGCAACAGCGACTTGCCAACATTCAATTAAAATATGCAATGAAATTGAATTGGTCTTTGCAAGCAGATTACAAAAATTACAATGGAAAGAACAAAGGTGCATTTCCACTGAATGGAGATGCTGAGAGTGCATTTAAAAAGCCATTTCACCTGTCACAGAATCAGACAACTTCCATGAACGATTTAACAAATAACCTCTCGTTGATACTGCAGCACAAAGGATCTAAAACAAATATTACCCTACAATCATCTTATCAGCAGAATTACAGGTTTTACGACAACACATTGGATGCTGATTTTTCACCGTTCTCTATCATCGGCATTTTCAACAACTATGGCAAGCGTTATAACAATGTGAAGGCATTGACCAATGAATTGAGGATTCAATCAGCCGATACAAAAAACAAAAAAATCAATTGGTCTACTGGTTTGTTTCAGTATACCAATAACAGTCCAACGAAACAAGCCACTGTTTTTGGGAAAGACGCTGGATATATAGGGGTACCTGACAAAGATTTTTCATTGATTTCATATAATTTGTCAAATACAAATGGTTTTGCCGGATACGGACATGGAACCTACCAAATGACTGAAAGACTCTCAATACAAGCTGGAGCGAGACTTGATTATGAAAATAGAAAACTCACCGTAAGAAGTGAATATGAGAAGCAACCTTATCCTGCATTTCCACTGGTTTCAGATACCAGCGGTCAAAAAAGCTTTGTTGCTTTCTCACCTAAAATAGGATTCAACTACGTTGTCGCAAATCAAACATTCCTGTACTTCAACTACAGCAGGGGTTTCAGATCAGGAGGATTGACAAATATTTCCAGCGACCCTTCTCAGGTACCACTGACTGCATTCCTACCGGAATATTCCAATATGTTTGAAATCGGTCTGAAGGGCATGAACCAAAAAAAGACGATTCAATATGCATTGACTGCATTTTACAATCATGTAACAAATATCCAAACTCCTTTCTTGGTTTTGCCGGATGCAATAACCATAACAAAAAACGGTGGAGTCATGCGCAGCAATGGATTTGAATGGGAATTCACAGCAAAACCTATGAAGGGATTTACACTCCAATACAATGCAGGTTTCACTTCAGCCAAGTATAAAACCTTCACAACCGTCAGCAATGGAGCACAAATAGATTTGAATAACAAAAAGCAAATATTTACGCCTTCTACTACCCAATTTTTGTCAGCTACTTATCAGAAAAAACTGGGTAAACAAGAGCTGTGGAGCAATGTGCAATACATGTTTACAGGAAATCAGTATTTTGATTTTGCCAATACCATAGAGCAAAAAGCGTACGGTTTGTTAAATGGTCAATTGGGAATGAAATTCTCAAAATTGAATGTCTCTATTTGGGCAAGAAATATCACCAACAAGAGGTATATCAGTTATGCCTATGATTTTGGAGCAGTTCATTTGGGCAATCCAAGAACGATCGGTGCTGGACTTTCCTATACTATTTTATAAGTCATTGTTGATCTGGATACCCAATCCGGGTCCAACTGGTATTTCCCAGGCATGGTTTTCAAGTACAAGTCCGGTTGCAAGGTCCTCTTTCAGCAAAAGAGGTCCATCTGCATCCAGGTAATCAACCAAGGGTGATAAGTGAATCATGGCAGCTGTACCAATGGATGATTCGTTCATACATCCCAACATGATCTTTAACCCTTTTTTTCTAGCAGAAGCAATCATATCCAATGCAGGTGTGATGCCACTGCACTTTGTAAGCTTGATATTGATGCCATGAAAAGATTCGGCACAGGGATCGATATCTTTTCCGTTTACACATGATTCATCTGCAAGCAAGGGTATTGTTGACAATGTTTTCAATTCTTTCATCTCAGACCAGTGATTGACCGGAAGCGGTTGTTCAATCAGTTCAACTCCCAAAGAAGACAAGTCCGGCAACATCTCCTTTGCCTGTTGATAAGTCCACCCCGCATTGGCATCCACTCTGATAGCAGCATTGCTTTCATTTCTGACGGCCTCAATGATTTCCAGATCATGCATACCCCCTACTTTTATTTTATACACAGGAGCTTGGTGCTGTCTGACTTTATGCAACATCATCTCTTTTGAATCGATTCCAATGGTATAATCTGTAAAAGGAAGATGGAATGTATCTAGCTGTAACAATTTGCTGAGTGACTGCTTACGCATTTTACCGAATAGGTCCCATGCAGCCATATCCAATGCACAAACTAGAAAGGGATTGCCCGGAATCAGGTGATGCAAAAAATGCCAAAAGCGCTTTGGATCTGTTAAAGAAAATTTTTCAATGGCGGTTCTATACTTCTCAAGATCATCTGCCATTTGTTGAGTGGTGATATTGTAGTAAGAGATGGCAGGTGCTTCTCCGTACCCTTTCAATCCTCTCCACCCCAACTCAACTACAAAAGTACTTTGATGTGTTTTGGTTCCCTTTGAAATGGTAAAGGGAAACGCAAACGCCAAATCTTTTTGCCAATATTGAATGGTTAACACTATCGTCCGTTGGAAGTGATAAAATATTTCAACAGCTCATTGAAGTCGTTTTTCTCTTGAAGCTCTTCAATATTCAAAGGCATTCTGTATCGCCAATAATGATGGGGGTCTCCTGGCACATTGATGCGTTCTTGATGGGGGTCAGACAACCTCAATGTTTCATCCATGGCAAAAAGATCCTGTATTTGAAACACAGCCCACATGGCTGGAGAAGAAATATGTTGAAGAATGATAGATTTCGCGACATGTACATTCGCATCGTGCGGCGCATCTCCATATTGCCACATTTCCTGGTTATAAAATTGCTGAGAGGCAGTTCGGTCCTCCAACCACCACTCACGAATGGTGCTCATGTCGTGGGTAGATGGTGTAACGACAGAAAGGTAGGATGCTTGAGCTGGATTATAAAACTGGGTATTGATTTTTTTTGGCATTCGTTGGACTTCCATGCATAAGATTCCCAGGTACGCCATGACATCTGGAACGCAGTGAGGAACCATGCCTAAATCCTCTCCACAGATCAACATCTCTGTACTTCTTTTCAAAGAAGGCAGTTTTTTCATTGCTTCGGTTTTCCATACATTTTCCTGACGGTGAAAGTAATAATCATAGTACAACTCCATCAGTGAGTGCTGGATATTTGAAGGAAGATGGTGAAAAGAAAGTGTTTGCTGCACATTGAATCTGAAATGGTATTGATTTTTATGCTCCGGATCTTTGTGCAAAATGATATTGCTATGCAAATTGAACAACACCTGCTTGAGTTCAGCATGCTGATCACTTTCTCCTAAATCATGAAAGTATTTTTCAATTTTTCTTTGTGAATCAAATGCTGGCTTGAATGCATAGTACCCATCTTTGATTGGATGCAAAAATCTTTTTAAATCAATTTCATTTCCGCCTGATATTTCCCATAACACTGTATCATTGATATAGGGAGTACAGAGTCTATCGATGGTCAAATGAATGCCATTGTCATCCAATTCAGCTTGGGTGATGGGAATGGCCGGCACAAATCTTCCCATGATTCCCTCAACAGCATCAACCGGAATAGACCATATCCTGAAAAATCCTAGAATATGATCAATTCTGAATGCATCAAAATAATTAGACATTTGTTCAAATCGCTGCTTCCACCAGGCATAATTGTTCTTGCGCATGGTCTCCCAGTTGTACGTGGGAAACCCCCAGTTTTGTCCCTTGATCGCAAAATCATCCGGAGGAGCTCCAGCCTGCATATCAAGATGATAAAGTGTTGGATCTATCCAAGTATCTACTCCGAATCTGTTTACACCAATTGCAATATCCCCTTTTAAAACAATGCCTTTTTTGTTGGCGTATTCATGTGCATCTTTCAGTTGCAGATGAAGATGGTATTGTATGAAATAGTGAAGTGCAATTTTTTTATAGTGCTTGGATTGTTTGGATGTAAGTTTATCAATCAGTGGCTGACTGAATACACTGAATTCTTCCCAATTGGCAACATCAGGTGACTTGTATTTATCTCTCAAAAAAGAGAAAACAGCATAGGGCTCCAGCCACGCGCTGTTTTTTTGAAAGAATGTCAGAAATTCCTTGTCATCAAAAAGATCTTTGTCCTGCGCTTCAAACAATAAATTCAATGCGTCGAGCTTGTATTTCATTACCTGCTCATAGCAAACTCCTTCATTTTCATTGAGCGTTGATTTGTGGGAGATGATTTTGCTGATGATCTTCTTATGTTTGGCACCTGCAACGGTTTCAATCGAAATATACAATGGATGCAAAGCAAAAGCTGATATGGCAGCATATGGATAGGAATCAGCCTTTGTATGAGTGGATGTAGTATCGTTGACAGGTAACAATTGAATCATCTTCATCGAAACCTTGGATGCCCAGTCAACCAATGTTTTGATATCATTGAACTCTCCTACTCCAAAACTTTTATTGGTTCTCAGGCTGAAGACTGGAATAGCCAGGCCCGTTCCCCTAAAACGTTCATCCAATCGAACAAATCCGTCTTGAATGATGAAGGATGTATCATTCAAAGGCTGACTCAAGATCCTATTTGAACCATGCTCATATCTCAAGAAAGCACCCTCCTCATTCAATACGCAATATTTATATTCCAGGAACGAGGCATCCGTCAGTTTATCTACCTGTGCAACCCATGCAGCGCCATCGTAATTCATTTTTACTCCTCGCTCAGGAGTCCAATTTCCGAAGTATTCATTGTTCCCAACCACAACCAATCTTTCATCCTTGCCGAGTAAAGGCGCAAATGCCTTAATAAGTATTTGTTTATTGCCTGACTTATTGAAGGTTTTTTTCCTCTTTGTTGTAAAAATATTTTTGAAAGGTGCTGTGTAAAAATTGTTTTCGATCGACCCCATGTCAATCCATGTATCCAGCACAATTGCATCCTCATTCAAATCTGACAAATCAATCATCCTGTTTTCGCCCCAATCCTCGATGGAATTTCCCTGATCATCCGTATAGATATAGGTATATGTAAGGAGCGGAAATTTCTTTATTTCATTGCTGGACAATTGAATATCCACTCGCCAATGTTGCTGGTCGTGATAAATCATATTTACCGCATCGGCAAAATTTCCACCTCCCAACTGAGGGATATTACCTGCAATCTTCAGGTTTTGTCCGGGCTTCGTCGAAAATCTCAAATAAAGGCTAAGCAACATATTCTATCCTATTGGAGCGCAACAAGTTACGGAAATTCAAGTAAGTGTAGTGAGTACACATTAAAAAATCATGTGTGCAGAAGAATTTTTTTCCCCTCTATAAATCTTGTTTTACATTTGCTTATAAATCAAAGATATATGACCAAGAGCCAAAAAAACATGTTCTGGATGCTATTTTTTCTTTCATTGGCCCTTTCTGTTGCAGTCTATTTCTTTATTCCAGATTTGGTTTCGATCATGGTAGTACCAGTTGTAACTACTTTCGCAAAGGCACTCGACCTCATTTAATTGCTTTCCAAAATTTTGATATTCAAATATTTATAAAATATTTGGAGCTTTCCTTATTTATATCAAATAAGACAAGCTATTATTTAATTAATTCTAATAAATAGGTGATTTTAATATAGTTTTTAATAATTAAGCGATTTTAAACCTACTTTTTTGAATATTTTTTAAAATATTTAAGAGAATAAGCTTTGAAAGACGGGAATAAGTCATATCTTTGTGTTTCAATTACACTAAGTAATTAACGAAGTCTTAGCACAGTTTCATTTTGCAAAGACATCCAATCCTAAAACGGTTACTTGCTCATGAGAAAAGCTACTAAAACTGTTTTATATGAAGAATTCAATTCAAAGAGCTAACATGAAAGCCGACACGCTTAAAAAACAAAGTACTTATTTCATTCAATTCATCAAAAGCACCATTTTGATCGCAGGAATGTTGATGACAACATTGGGAAACCACACATTTGCCACATTGGGAATCAAACATTCAGCAGACAGCAATATTTATGCAGTTGATCGCTCAGTTTCTTTTGGAGATGAAATAGGAAATACTAAAATTTCGACTCCCGGACTGAGATCTTTTTACAGGGCGGATAGAGAAATTAACCGCAACATGGCCAATGAAATCAAGCAACTTTATTCATTCAAATTTGTGACGCCGGTTTTTTCCGATGCAGACCAAAACATCCACAGCTTATTCAGCATGGAGTACAAGATTCAAAACCTGTACCCAAATCTGGAGATAGCTGACGAGAAGATTTCCAATGAATTTTACGCATTCAACATCAACCAATACATCAATAACAATACACTAGCCGCTGATAATGAGATGAATAAAAATTTTGAAAAAACTTTTTTCATACCTGTCCGCCCAAATCTTGCATTGGCTGATTGTACCATCGATGCACAATTTCAGCTTGAAAACAATTGATTCGTTTAAGCTCTGATTATAAAAAAGGCCTTCATTACTGAAGGCCTTTTTGCTGTTTTAATAAGCCGGATTCTGTGTGATGCTATCATTTATCTGTTCTCCAGATTACCCTGAAGAATCAAGCTGCCTACCCATCATGGCCCTTGCGGAGAGAACGAGTCATTCTCCAATTTTCATTACCATGACCTATGTGGCATTTCAGCACGCAAGGTTTACCCTCAATCTGCATTGCTGCAGACTGCCGTGAGCTCTTACCTCACGTTTTCACCCTTATCCGCCTGAGGCGGACGGTTATTTTCTGTGGCACTTTCTGTTCCCGATGAATCGAGACCCGGCTCTTCACCGGTGCGATGCTCTGTGCTGTCCGGACTTTCCTCGTTTCAAAGAAACGCGATAGCTTTTACAGCATTGTAAAGTTAAGAAATATTCATCCCTTTGATGAAATTGCATGTTCCTCAGCGCTTGCGCTGCACTTTGAATCCAGCTTTGAGCAGACCTGAAAGGTCAATGGATCCATCCTCTGTTTGGTGTTCCTCAGATTTTTCCTCTTGATGAAACGTTGTTTCCAGGCCTTTATCTGGATATTCCCCAAATAAAACAAAGGAAAAAGAAGCATTGTGCTCCTTGATTGTTTTTTCAGAGAGAGATAAAAATTGTTTGGGTCTTGGTTTAAAAGAAACGAAATGATTGATTGCTTTTTGTGGATTTGATTTTTCAAGTGAAAAATCGAAATGAAACTTGGGATGATCATTTAACCTGTCAAAGGATACATCAAACAAATACAAATCTTCCAAAGCCCCCATTGTATGTTTGGTCTCCAATTCTTTGACTTCCTTAAAAAAAACACTGAAATGTACTATCAGCATATCATCGGTATGATTCAAAATATAGACCCTGTAATGGGAAAACAGATCTTCGTCAAATACATCTTTATCCAGCACAGGGAAAAATGAAAGATGTACCCCATCTCGCGGAATATTTTTTGGAGGAATTTTTTCTCTTTTTGGAATATCAGTACTAGCAGATTTTTTGGAGGGAATTGTTTTCTTTTTTGTAAACGCATCAAAATACGGGAAGTCGATTTGATCGGCATAGACAGGAAACTGAACACCTCCAACGTCGATCGTCAGCATCTTTTTGTTGATCCATTCCACTACTACCCCTTTGTCACCAGTTGCAACTACAATGATTTGATCTCCTTCCTGAAATTTCATAATGCATTCAACTTGCTCTTGTTTTTTCCGTAGAAAAAGTAAATCAATAAACCAAGCGACATCCAGCCAAAGAACACCAACCAGCTGTTTGCTGGAATTTCAACCATCAGGTACATACAACATGATACACCGAGAATGGGAATAAGTGAGAATTGCCTCAAAAAACTGAATACCGCTAATACGCCTGAAAACAATACAAATATTAAAAACAAAAACTCCTGATATCCTTCTTCAAAAAGATGCGCACAGGCATCAATAATTCTTGAACGGAAAAAATAAATAAACACAAGGTAAAGCAGCGGAAAAATCCATTTTGCATTGATATAAGGCAGTGAAAATTTCCCTTTTTGTTTCTCCATCCTTGGCAAAACCAATACTCCTCCACTTACCAATGCAAATGCAAACAGGGTTCCGATACTGGTTAAATCTGTCATCAATTTATCATCAATAAAAAGAACAAATGAACCAACAAAGAGTCCTGTTACAATGGTTGAAAATCCTGGTGTCTTGTATTTCTTATCTATCTTACCAAATGACTTGGGCAAGAGACCATCTCTGCTCATCACCATCCAGATACGAGGCTGACCGATCTGAAATACAAGCAATACACTCGAAGCAGCGACTACTGCACTGACAGAAATGATGAAGCCAACTTCACGCATTTGAATTTTTTCAAAAACAAAAGCGAGCGGATCCGTTACGAATTGAAATTCAGAGTAATGTACGAGTCCGGTGATAACCAAAGCAGTTACAATATAAATGACCGTGCAAAGTATCAGGGAATAGATCATCCCACGGGGCAAATCACGCTGTGGATTTGAACACTCCTCTGCTGTGGTGGAAATGGCATCAAAGCCGATGTATGCAAAAAAAACGGCTGAGACTCCTTTCAATACACCCGACATGCCATTTGGCAAAAAGGGTGTCCAGTTATCAACTGTATTGTTGGAAAATATATACCAAAAACCAATCAATGCAATCAAAACCAACACAATGATCTTCAGCATCACCATCGCATTGGCGGTCTTCTTGCTTTCCTTTATACCCACATAAGCCAACCAGGTAATCAATGCAACAATGATGAATGCAGGAAGGTTGACAATGAGACGAATTCCAAGAAAATCAGGAGCATTGGTATAGATCAATTTTGATGTATCCTCTCCCGCTGCCATTGCAGCAGTGTATTGCAGGTGGGCAGTCTGATATCCTATTGTCAGCCAGTCAGGCAAGGCAAGTCCCATGGCATGTAAAATATTGTTGAAATAGGCACTCCAGGAAATGGCCACCACGATGTTGCCAATTGCATATTCCAATATCAAGGCCCAACCGATGATCCATGCAACTACTTCTCCAAAGCTTACGTATGAATATGTATAGGCACTTCCAGCAACAGGAATGCGCGAGGCAAATTCTGCATAGCAAAGAGCAGTAAACCCACAGGTGATGGCTGTGATGATGAAAAGAAATATAACACCCGGACCACCATTGTATGCGGCAGAACCGATTGTAGTGAAAATTCCACCACCAATAACTGCTGCAACACCCATCAGTGTCAAATCTTTTACCGTCAACACCCTCTTCAAACCGCTTTCATGTTCACCCGACATACCTGCTTCTCCCTGAAGCGAAGCGAGTGATTTTTTTCTAAAAATATTTTTCAATGGAAATATTATTTATCGCGTTTAATCAAATACTGCGCAAGTGCCTTCAACGGTTCTTTTCGAACAGCAGAAACGGCGATTTCATTCAGATGATGATATGCTTTTTCAAGATAGTTCTCTTTCAAAGTATTGGCCCAAGCATCGATGCCGCATTTTTTATAAATCGACAATACCTTTTCAACTTTATCATGGGGAGCTGACTCGAGTAGATTGTTGAGTTCTAACAAATCTGCTCCTTTGGCTGTCTCCAATGCATGGATGAGCAAAAAGGTTTTCTTGTTGCTTTGGATATCTCCTCCAACTTGTTTACCGAATTTTTCTGGATCACCAAATGCATCCAGGTAATCGTCCTGAATTTGAAAAGCGATTCCAAGATTTCTGCCAAATTCGTAGAGATGCCCTTGGTTGTGTTCGCTCGCTCCGCCGATGATGCTTCCGAGTTGTAAACTTGCAGCAAGCAATACAGATGTTTTCAATTGAATCATGTGGATATACTCTTCCAACTGTACATCAGATCTTTTTTCAAAGTCCATGTCTAACTGCTGACCTTCACAAACTTCTTTGGCAGTTTTATTGAAAAGGTGAATGACTTTCTTTAACTGGGGACTCTCAATCTTGTTCAAGTAATCATAGGCAACAACCATCATTACATCGCCACCTAAAAGGGCAGTTGACTCACCATGAACTGCATGTACTGTTGGTTTTCCTCTTCTCAAAGGAGCTTTGTCCATGATATCATCATGCACCAAAGTAAAATTATGAAACAACTCAACGGCAGCTGCCAAATGGTAGGCATCCTGATGGATTTCATCGAACAATTCGTTGCCCATTAAGCACAGAACCGGACGAATGCGTTTACCGCTGTTGGCAAGAAACTCTTCCAGCGGATCATAGAGGGTAGCGGGTACCGGCGGAAAGTGACGATGGTGAAAATATGATTCAAATGAATGTTGCAGCGTTTCAATAGACGACATAATGGAATCAAATCAGTTCTCCGAAGATAACAAATGAACCCTTTATCGCTTGTTTTTTCTTGATGAAACAGATCCTGACTTGAATCCTATATCCAAGATCCATTCATAATCAAGCTGTCTTTTGGAAAGATTGGCAGCAACAACTTTAATTTTAACTGCATCTCCGATGCGAAAAGCCCACCCAGAGCGCTTTCCAATGAGTGCATACTCTCCTTCGTGGTATACAAAATCATCATAGTCCAACAATGAAGTAGCACTGATGAGTCCCTCGCACTTTTGATCTACGGTCTCTGCCCAAAATCCGAAACTTGCAACACCCGAAACAACGGCATCAAATTCCTCACCCAAGAATTTTTTCATGTATTCAACCTGCTTGTACTTGTTGGCTGATCGCTCGGATTCCATCGCGGCCCTTTCTCTTTCACTGGAATGGATGCATTTTTGCTCCATCTTTTTATCTGCCTTGGGATCGTTGTTCAAAATGGAGGTCAGTACCCTGTGAACCAGGATATCTGGATACCTGCGAATGGGAGAGGTAAAATGACAATAATGCTCAAAGCCGAGTCCATAGTGCCCTATGTTCTTGGAAGTATAGACAGCCTTTGCCATGGTCCTGATACCCATCTGCTCCAACACCCTTTGTTCAGGCAATCCCTGAACACGGCTCAACATCTCATTGAAAGATTTTGCTATTTCACCAGGTGAATTGGTTTTGAAATGATATCCGTATTTTTTCGCAAATTCAACAAATGGGATCAGTTTTTCTTCATCAGGCTGATCGTGTATACGGTATGGAAAAGGAATGGGCTTGTCTGCAACTTTCACTTTTGCCACTCTAGCCGCAACATAACGATTGGCCATCAACATCAATTCTTCTATCAATTGATGAGATGCTTTGCTCTCCTTCACTACTACACCAATTGGTGTTCCGTTTTCATCCAACTTAAACCGGACTTCCTGCGAAGAAAAATTGATAGCACCTTCTTTCATTCGCTTGGATCTGAACGATTGAGCCCATTCATGCAAATGCAAAATTTCTTTGTCATACAATCCCACACCTGCCTCAATGATCTCCTGAACATCCTCATAGGTAAACCGGTGATTGGAATGAATAACCGTTCTTCCCATCCAACAATCCTTTATCTCTCCCTTTACATTGATTTGAAATACACATGAGTAAGTCAGTTTGTCCTCGTGCGGACGCAAAGAGCAAAGCTCATTGGAAATTCTCTCCGGTAACATCGGAACAACCCTGTCGGGCAAATAAACTGAAGTCGCTCGTTCAAATGCTGACAGGTCCAATGCACTATCTTCTTCAATAAAGTGACTTACATCGGCAATATGGACCCCTACCTCAATGGCACCATTCTTCAACTTTTGATAACTGATGGCATCATCAAAATCTTTTGCATCGAATGGATCAATGGTAAACGTAAGCACATCACGCATATCTCTTCTCCGCTTGATCTCCTCCTTTGATATAACTTCTGGCAGTCTGGATGACTCCTCCATCACCTCACCTGTAAAATGCAAAGGGAAACCCTGCTGAATGAGTATTTCTTTCATAGCCAGGTCTGCTTCTCTTGCTTCGGTGACAATTTCTATGACCTCGGCACGTGGACGTTTATCGTTTTTTTCCCATGCAACAATCTGAGCAATTACTTTCTGACCGTCTTTCGCACCATTCAATGCACCAGTAGGAATAAAAAAGTCAGGTATGGATTTAGAAGAGTCTGGTATGAAAAAAGCGAAATCACGGTTCACCTCAATCACCCCTACAAATTGTTTTTGCTTTCGCTCAATGATCTGCGTGATCAAACCTTGCATCCTTCCTGATCTTGCATCCCCTTTCGTTACTTCTACTCTTACCAAATCACCATGAAATGCTTTGTTGAAATCATTCGGCCGAATGATAACATCACGCTCTAACCCTTCTACGATCACAAACCCCATTCCAGATCTTGTAATTTCAAACCTGCCCTTGTACAAGGTGGCTGTTCGTTTATACTCTTTATTGCGTTTCTTTTTATTGTTCTTTGACATATATTAAATAGACTCTTCTTGAGCCATCGGCTCAGTGTAAAATTTTTGTGGATAATCCAAAATCAATTGATCGAAGAGGTGTTGTTGATTAAAGAGAAAAGATATACTAATTGGCAATACAAAAAAAGGAAGTTCTTTGATTCGATCCTTGAATTTTATCAGGCGAACAGCATCTTTATCGGTTGTAAGGTACATCTTTTCATTGGATTGGATGAATTTGAATCGGTCTTCCATCTCATTGATGTCGTCTATCGTGTAAATATGGTGGTCCCTGTAGAAGAGGGCGTCATAGGTTTTAGTGGACTCATGTATGTATTGTGTAAGGGGAAGCGGATTGGCGATACCACAAATCAACAGCACTTCCTCAGATCCGGATAGCTGCCTATTCTCTCGGCTGATGATGTGATAAGGTATTCCATATTCAATGGTGGTAAAAAATATATATTGATGTGCATTCAACTTCAATTCATGTTTGATGCGCAAGGCAGCTTCGTGAGATAAATCAGCGGGGCATTTGGTAACTACAATGATATGGGCCCTGTGCGCACTTTCTTTTTGATCTCGCAGATCACCCGTGGGAAGAAAAAAATCTCGCGAATAGAGATTGGAGTATTCTGTCAAGACAATATCCAAACCCGCAATAATTTCTCTGTGCTGAAATGCATCATCAAGGATGATCACCTTGGTATCTGGACGGTCATATAGCAACTGAGGAACAGCTTCAATCCTTTTTTCTCCAACCGCAACGGATATTTCAGGATGTGCCAAGTGAAACTGCATGGGCTCATCTCCTATTTCAATGGAAGATGAATAATGATTTGCTAAAACATACCCAGAAGTTCTTCTTCTATAACCCCTGCTCAATGTGGCAGTTTTATATTGATTCTTTAACAATCCAGCAATATAATCTACCATAGGAGACTTCCCAGTTCCGCCAACCGACAGGTTACCAACTCCAATGATCGGAATGTTAAATACAACAGTTCCAATGATTTTTTTATCATAGAGATAATTTCTGAACATAATCAGTCCGCCATATACGAATGCAAATGGAAATAGAAAAAGCCGAAATGATCTCAGATAAACATTCTTAAAAAGCATAAACCCTCTGTGGTGTTATACAAAAATCGAGCTTTTTATCGAAGATCTCGATATCATCAATGGAAGAAACAGGAGGAAAATAAGAAAGTCCAATTTTTAAAACATCTTTTCTGCAAGCTGCCAGAAATCGATCATAATAGCCTTTCCCATATCCTACTCTATCTCCTTTGCTGTCAAATGCCAGCAGTGGCATGACAACAGCATCGATTTGAGCAGCATCGATTGCTGTTCCACCAGTTGGCTCTGGTATGCCATATCGATTCAATTGAAAGACAGTGTCTTCATTGTATAAAAAATGTTGCATGCTGTAATCCTCGTCATTGATTACTCCATATACTGTTTTCAATCCCGGATCCCTGAAGCACATCCAATCTACCAAAGGCCCAGGATCAGGCTCTTTGCTGGATGGCATGGGGATATATGAATGCAAGAATTGTATATAGGGAAGATGCAAATCCTGAAATCGGATGAGCAATAAATCTTGGTAAACATTGACATCCCTGTTGGACAATGCCAGCCTTTTTTCCTTGAATTGCTTTCTGATTTCAGATTTGATCATGCTTCATCAGCATTTGTGGGACGATTGACAAAAATTGAAAAAATAGTCGTTCCATACTTTCTTTCCGTTCTATAAAATGGAAAATTCTTGTAGTCATTTCTTGGAGTATGCTCCAAAACAAACCATCCATTCTCTTTCAACAATGCTTTATCAAAAATGATCTTGGGTAGATCATCAATCGTTGTCAATGCATAAGGTGGACCTGCGAAAATAAAATCATACTGCTCATTGCATTGCTGCATGTATTTGAATACATCAGAGCAGACAACATTGATTGAAGCAATTCCAAGTTCTGCAGCAGTTTTTTTGATAAATGCATGCATGGCTGGATCTTTTTCAACAATGGTCAAATCTTGAACACCTCTTGAATACAATTCGTAACTGATGCTGCCAGTACCCCCAAACAGATCCAAGGTTTTCAGCTCTTCCATCTCCAAGTTGTTGTGGAGGATGTTGAAGAGTCCCTCTTTGGCAATATCTGTCGTTGGCCTGGTATGAGGCATGTTTGCAGGGGGCGAGAATCTTCTTCCGCCCAGTTCACCGCTGATTATACGCATTGTAAAACTTGCAAATGAGGAGTAAAGAAATGTGAGCCAACAGTATTTCTATCAGATGATTCATTTTGGATAGACAAAGATGGTTCAAGTGATATATCCAGCAAGTACTTTCTGAGTTCTTTCCAAGTTGCAGAATCTTCATCAATATGTCCGCTGACCTGCGCTTTAAGCTGCTTTAAATCCATATGGTGACGCGCTACCAAATTCAACAATTGATATACCGCATCTTCAGTTGTCTCATAGTAAATAGATTGTGCAAACTGCAATTGAGCGCCTTTCACAAGGATCACCGTCATGTAAGATTGACTGAAATATATTTTAATAAACGAATCCAAATCCTCCAGGTTATTCCTAAACAGTGATATCAATGCCAAACTGATGAAATGTTTCGTTTTTAAAGATGGGTATTGATGTGTCAAATAATTTGAAATTGATTTGTCAACCCCATAAACAGCATCGAGTTCCCACTGACTTACATGATCTGTAAGTACATCTGCTACCTGCAAGTCACCGTGCAGTGTATTATAAATGGTTTGAGAAAGATGGTCTTTGTGAAATTTTTCTGGGATAAGTGAAACATCAGGAGTATTCACAATCAAACTGACTTCATCAAAGGATTTCGCACTGTAATGATCCATTTGCAAAATATACTCCAATGTGTATACATCGAGGCCTTCCTTGAGAACATAGGTTTCAATTGAAACGGGTGACTTATCCGCAG